>NZ_JAGAVR010000019.1:0-42418 GCF_017941855.1 Turicibacter sp.
ATTTTTAAATACGATGACATGCAAGGAAATCTACGCTATAAAGGATTTTTAACTGAAATGTATAAACATAATCTTTCTGTTGATGAATCTGCAATTATTTGGTACTCAACGGAAAACATGGAACAACAATTCTGCCTTGAAAACCTTCCTCAATTATTAAAAAAATTCAAATCATCAACTGCCACTGTTTGCTACAATGATCAAATTGCAATGAAACTTATTCAATTACTCGCTTCAAGTGAGCTGAACGTTCCTCATGACCTTTCACTTGTTAGCTTTGACAACTCAAGCTTAAGTCAAATCGGGGTCGTTCCCTTAACAAGTATCACACATCCTGGAAAAGAGTTAGGAAAACTTGCGGCTGAGTCTATTCTGACCATGATTAATAATCCACATTATGAAATGAAACATACTTATCATCCTGAATTAATAATCAGAAAATCAGTTGCTAAGTTAACAAAATAAAAAAATCGACCAGCGGTCGATTTTTTTACTTTTGAATTAATTTAAAGAGCTGACTTTCATGAGGTGAAATACTACATTCAAAGGATATAAACTTCTTTACCTTCCCTTTCTTAGCCCCTAATTCTCAAATCCTATCTCCCCCTTGAAACTACAAACAACTTATAAAAACAAAACACAACTTCATGATAACTTTTTTCAATCTACACTTTTAATAAAACGTTTACAGAGATATCAAAAAAATACTGTACATAACGTGTACAGTATTTTTTTATTAACGTTGCTGTTTGCGCTCTAAAGCTGCACTAAATTGTTCTAATCCAATAATTACTGCCCCACCAATGATGAAGTAAAGAAGATTAAATGTCTCAAATGACATTGGTAATTGCGGTGTCTCAAGCGTTGTCGGCCCCATTAAAACCGCATAAATTGATCCAATCATTAATCCTAAAATAAGATAAATCATTTGTGGACGTGCATTTTCTAAAGCATGACGAATTAATTTAATCGTTGATAAGATTCCAGTAATAATTCCAATTCCAAAAATAAATAAAATAGGAACATAACTGAAATTAAACGTTAAAACCTCTTTAATAGCCCCAATAATTGTCGTATAAAGTCCGAAAATTAATAATAAAGTTGATCCTGAAATTCCAGGCAACACCATAGCAGAAATGGCGATCATCCCAGCTAAGAAGACATAAATGATTAATCCAATGTTTAAATTTGATAAAGAAATGTTAATTCCTCCACCCGAAGAAATAGGATTAAAGACAGAAATCGCAACTACAATCAAAATTCCGGTAACTGTCCAAACAAGATTAATATATTTATTTCTTAATGTTTCGCGCTCCGCTTTAATAATTAACGGAATTGAGAAAATAATAAATCCAATAAATAAAGAACTAATATTATAAATATGTTCTTCAAAAATAGAAGCTAAAAATAAAACAGAACCAATCAGCCCAATGGCCCAACCAATTCCAATTTTAATTAAGAAATTCAAAGCTTTTAATTTTTCTTCTTTATTATTTTTTGAAATCAATGTATTTAATGATCCGATAAATTGATCATAAAATCCTAAAATAAATGCGATCGTTCCTCCTGAAACACCCGGAACACTATCGGCTAATGCCATAAAAAAACCACGTATTAAATTAACAAAAAACATCGATTAATCCACCTCTACTATTCTAGTTCATCCCTTGTGATGATATTATAATTAGTTTAATCATATCATAAGACGACTTATATCGCAATGAAAGAAAGTTATCGATTTTCATATAAAAAAAAGACGATTTTTATGAACACTCTAGGCCTACGTCCCATATGATAAAAAGTAAAGTCTATTAGGTTTCATCTAAGGAGGATGTATATGGGAGCATCAATCAAAAACTATTTTACTTGCGCAAATAGTTCAAAAGGATTTTGTAATTTTTTTGATTCTAATTTACAAGGATTAAATAACTTGTATATTTTAAAAGGAGGTCCTGGAACAGGTAAATCAACTTTGATGAAAAAAATTGGGGCCCACTTTTATGATTTAGGGTATGATATTGAATTTATCCATTGTTCATCTGATGCAGATTCACTTGATGGGGTCATTATTCCTAAACTTTCTGTTGGAATTGTCGATGGAACTGCTCCACACGTTATTGAACCAACTGCCCCTGGTGCTATTGAAGAATACGTCAATTTAGGCGTTGCTTGGGACCGTCAACTATTAAAACCTCATACAGCTGATATTTTAGCTCTAAAATATCAAATTGGACACTGCTATGATGTTTTATACCAATCTTACGCCGAAGCATTAGGGATTCATGATGAATGGGAAAGCATCTACATAGCTGAAATGGATTTTAACAAAGCCCCTTTACTTAGACAATATATTTGTGACACCTTATTAAATTTTGAAAAACAAGATCATACCGCAGTGGTTAAACATCGATTTTTTGGAGCCTCTACTCCAACCGGATCAACTGACTATATTCAAAACTTAACTGAGGACTTAAGTAAACGCTACTTTATTAAAGGACGTCCTGGAACAGGAAAGTCAACCCTTCTAAAACAAATGGCAGCCCACTGTGAAGAACTAGGATATGATATTGAAATCTATCACTGTTCATTTGATCCAGACTCACTTGACATGCTATTAATCCCCTCTAAAGGTATCTGTTTCTTCGATTCAACAGCTCCTCACGAATACTTTCCAAACAAACCAACAGATGAAATCATCGATATGTACGATGCTCTGGTCACTAAAGGAACAGATGAAAAGAATGAAGCCGCTCTGAAAGAAATCTCAAATCGATATAAACAAACCATTAAAAAAGGAACGGATGCTTTAGGTCTTGCTAAACAATTTCATGATCAATTAGAACAATTTTATATTGATGCTGTTGATTTCGATATTATCGAAAAAATTTATGTTGACTTAAAAACAAAAATTGAAGAATTAATGTAATAAAAAAAGCGATTGTCTTTGTAGACAATCGCTTTTTTTATTATATTAACGACGTTTTGTCGCATTTTTATTTGATGCTGTTTCTTTTTTGACACAAAGTGCCGTCATCTGTGATTTAATTTGATGATAAGTTACCGGATCAAATAAAAGATCATTCCAAATTTTCACTTTATTATCTCGAATCCCGCAAATCACTTGTTCATAGTTAGGATACTTAATCACAGCAATCCCTTGTTTTGTTTTAATCTCAACGATTACTTCTTCTTTTCCTCTTGTTTCAAATTTTCTTGCGACTCCCTCTTGAGTATGTTCCCACATATTTAACCTCTCCTTTTAGTATGATTAGTTTTTGGATTGGTGATTCAATGAACACCGTGTATTTTGAGCTACAATTAACCATATGCTTAAAAAAAAGTTTTATGATAAAAAAGAATCCAATTTCTTTAAACTTTTTATCACTTGAATCCACCTCTCAATCCCTTCGGATTGTGTGATATAATAAGTTATATTCTTTAATTAAATACCGGAGACCTACTATGCAAATCACAATTAAGAACAAATCAATTATATTTGATATTCAATATGGAAAACGAAAAAAAATGGTGCTAGATATAACACCAGAGGGACATATCACCTTGAAGGTACCTCAAAAAACATCGGAACAAGCTATCCATGAATTTATGAATTCAAACGCTAATCTGTTACTAAAAGTTCAAGAAAAGATAGAGAATCGAAAATATATCTCAAACGAAAAATCCTACGATAAAGAAGAAATTTTCCTCTATCTTGGAAAAGGTTATCATCTTAATCAACTCATTCCAGAAATACCTGAGTCAGAGAAAGAAATTCAAAAGCAACTACAACAATTTTATACCACTCAAACGAAAAAGATCATAAAAAAACGTGTTCAACATTTTGAAAAAATCATTGGCGTCAAAGCTAAAAACGTCACTGTGGTAGACTCCCCTAAAACATGGGGAACTTGTGATTCTAACAAGCAACTTACATTCAACTATAAACTGTCTATGGCCCCAATTGAAGTGATTGATTACGTTGTTATTCACGAGCTATGTCATATTTTTCATATGAACCATGACCGCTCTTTCTGGCGTAAGGTTGGGATGTATGATGTGAACTTTAAACAACATCAAGACTATCTTTCAAGATTTGGAATCGTCATGACCATTTAAAAAGGCACTCCCATGAGGGAGTGCCTTTTTATGAACAAAAAAAAAGACCACCTAAATAAGTAGTCTATGATTAACAAATAAAAATGGCGCGCCTGGCAGGAGTCGAACCCACAACCCTCTGATCCGAAGTCAGATGCTCTATCCAATTGAGCTACAAGCGCATAAGATTTACATTTATTATCTTATTTAATATTATACTCTACATCATTTTCTTCGTCAACCAAATATCTGTTAATTATTAACAAACATTACTATTCAAGAATGAAAGATAATCGAGTTCTCTTGAGTTACCTTTCATCCTTACTTTATTTGATCGGGGTTCTCATCACATTTCGAACATTCATCAAACCTTCTTTTTCATAAAACATTAAGGCTGCCTGATTATTAGCTAATACACTTAGCTCAATATACTCTAATTGACGGTCTTTCCCCCAATCCTTAGCCGCCTTAAATAATTCATGTCCATATCCACATCCTCTATATAAAGGATCCACAACTAAATGTACTAAATAAACATAATGACGCTTGAGTAAAGATGGAAGATCAATTGATTCTAATTGCTCAACAAGAGCAAGTCCCCGAATTTCACCTTCATCTTCTAACAATAGATAATCTGCTTTCTCATTCAATAAATACTGCCGCACCCAATCGATATCTTCACTTATTTTTTTAAAATCATCCGGTTGCAACTTGGACATCATTTGATTGAGTTCATTATTTAAACGAACAATTAAATCGATATCCTCAACTGTCCCTAGCCTTACTTTCATACTCTCACCTCTTAATGATGATTGTATTAGATAGAAACACAATTTATGACTAATAAAATAGTTGGATTACTTTTGTTTTTTCAATTGATTTCGATAAACGAGCATACGGCCCCATTTTCTTGGAATAAAACGATTAAAAAATAACAAAAATCGATTAATCATTCCTGGAACAATGACTTCTTTTCCTTTTAACATGCCTGCAACTGCAATTTCAGCCACTTCTTCTGCTGTTTTAATTTTAGTTGATGCCACCTGAATATGTGCACGTTTTTGAAAATCTGTATCAACTGGACCTGGACATAAAACACTTACCTTAACGTTTGATTTCTTCATCTGTAGCTCATAAGAAATGGCTTCTGTTAATTGTAAGACATACCCTTTTGTAGCATAATAACTCGCCATTAAGGGACCAGATTGAAAGGCTGCAGTTGAAGCGACATTCATCAGATATCCCTTATCTTGCTCCACAAAATCTTTTAAAAATAATTTACTCAAAAGATGTAAACTTTTAATATTTAAATCAATCATATTTAATTCATTCTCTAAGTTTATCTCGATAAAGTCACCAAATAATCCAAATCCTGCATTATTAATTAAACCCTCGATAGAATAAATCTGACAAGCCTCATAGAGCAATTCCGTTTGCTTCATATCCGATAAATCAAACGGCATCACTTCAACTTTCACTTTATATTTTTTTAAAATATCAGATTTTAATTGTTTTAATAACTCTTCTCTTCTTGCTACTAAAATTAGTGAATACCCACGTTTTGCAAGTGCATAACAAATGGCTTCTCCTATCCCTGATGAAGCTCCCGTTACAACAAAATAACCCACAATAACTCCTCCTTGTAAAAAACAAAAAGAAGAAAGCAAAACCATACTTTAAACAAATAAAGTTTTGCATTCTTCCTTCCTATCATTCATCTAGATATTTACAAAAATGGTTTCAATATTTCTTTCATCAGCCTTAACACGTAAATGTATTGGATACAAAGGTTCCGATTATCTAGGTAACTATTTATTGCTATTAAACACAAATCTAGACTAATCTCTTTAACAATAGATTATTTTTTTTCATGATTCTTCGCTAGAATCTCTATTGCACCTTTAGCTGCTTGTTGTTCAGCTTCTTTTTTAGTTTTTCCAATTCCACGTCCAAGCGTAATCCCATCCAATAAAACAATAGCTTCAAATGAACGATTATGAGCTGGACCTGTCTCAGAAATAATACGATATTCAATTGCTTTTTTAGAATCTGCTTGCACAAGTTCTTGTAACGTACTTTTATAATCAAATACTTGTGTCACTTCACCTTGTTGGTAAGCTTTATGAATAATCTCATGAACAAATGAGTAAACCGTGTCCATTCCTAAATCAAGATACATCGCCCCAACAAATGCTTCAAACGCATCAGCTAAAACCGTTGGACGTTCACGACCTCCAGAATTTTCTTCACCACGCCCCAATAACATTAACTTTCCTAAGTTTAAATTACGAGCATAAGACTCAAGTGATGGCTCACAGACAAGTTGGGCACGAATCTTCGTCATTTCACCTTCTGAAAGAGAAGGTTTTAAATTAAAAAGGTAGTTTGAGACTGTTAATTCTAAGACCGCATCTCCTAGATATTCTAATCGCTCATTATCTTCAATTTTTAAATGGCGATGTTCATTAACGTACGATGAGTGAGTAAAAGCCTGACAATAACGATCTAGTTGACGAAACGCAATCTTATTTTCTTTTAAAAACTCCGCTAATTGATCTAAATATGCCAAAATATTTCACCTCCATTCAAATTCCAAATAATTATAACCCTTTTCCAGGCTTTTCACAAGAGATTCGTAAAGAGTCGAGTGTTTTCGACGAAAATAGAAGTAACAAGACATTTCTACATCTATTTTCAACTGCAAATCAGATGACTATTCAACATTTTCTCTCAATGCTTGACTAATTTTATTCACGACATCTTGTGAAACAGCTTCACGTGCTTGACGAATCGCATTCATTATAGCAAGAGAATCCGATGATCCGTGAGCTTTGATAACAGGTGCTGTTACCCCAAGTAACATTGCTCCCCCTACCTCTGAAGCATCCATTCGCTTTTTAATACGGCTAAAAATTGGTTTTAAAATTAAAGCCCCTACTTTTCCTCGTGTTGAAGACATTAATTCTTCTTTTAATAATGAAAAGACTGATTTTGAAGTCCCTTCTACCGCTTTTAAGGCAATATTTCCAGAGTATCCATCTGCCACAATGATATCTACTTCACCAGAAATCATTGTTTTTCCTTCCATATTTCCAACGAAGTTAATCGAAGAATCCGCTTGAATCAATTTAAATGCTTCTTTTTGAAGGTCTGTTCCTTTTCCTTCTTCTGTTCCAATATTTAATAAAGCAACACTTGGGTTTTGAATATGTAACACTTCTTTGGCATAAATTGAAGCAATTTTCGCATTCTGATATAAATATTGAGGTTTGGCCTCACTTGTTGCTCCAGCATCACATAAAATCGTATATTTATTTGCTTTAATCGTCGGCATAACAGGAGCTAAGGCTGGACGCTCCACTTCTTTCAAACGTTTTACAACCAACGTTCCCGCTGCAATTAACGCACCTGTAGCTCCTGCTGAAACAACCGCATCAATTTCACCAGCTTTAGCATCTTTACAAGCACGTACCATTGAAGAATCTTTATATTTTCGAATGGCCATGGCAGGATCTTTAATATCCATCGGAATCACTTCTTCACAATGAACGATTTTAATACGCTCGTGTGGTTCCTTCATATATTTTTTTATTTCATCCGCTTGCCCATATAACAAAATCTCAATATCATTAAATTTTTCCACTGCTTCATAAGCACCTAATACTGGTTGTTCTGGAGCAAAATCGCCACCCATGGCGTCTAATCCTATTTTAAACATTTCATGTCACCTCATTCATTGACGCTAATTCCTTAGCATTCATTCATCTTATAAAAAAAATAACTATTACCATTATAAACTATTTCAAAGGTTTTCGACACCTAACTTTTCTGATTTTAATCAAATTGATGCATCTCATTGGCCACCGTTGATTCGATATAATCGCGTAGTGGTAAATATAAATTATTTTGTTTAAATTCATCTGAACTGACTAAACGATAAGCATCTTGCATCGCAACTTGTAAAATATTAAAATCTTGTACTAAATCCGCCATTTTAAACACTGGAACCCCTGACTGCTTCTCCCCAAAGAAATCTCCAGGACCACGAAGTTTTAAATCAGCTTCTGATATTTCAAAGCCATTCGTTGTCTGAGTCATAATTGTTAGTCTCTCTAAGCTCGCTTCATTTTTAATATCACTCATCAATAGACAATAGGCCTGTTCACTTCCACGTCCAACACGTCCCCTTAACTGATGTAATTGCGATAATCCAAATCGGTGGGCATCATAAATGAGCATCAAATTGGCATTTGGAACGTTTACTCCAACCTCAATCACAGTCGTTGAAATTAAAATTTGAGAACGATTCGCCACGAAATCATCCATTACAGCATCTTTTTCAGCTTGAGACAAACGTCCATGCATTAATCCGACCTTTGCCCGTCCCTGAAAATGGTGTTGCCACAAATGATACACTTCTACCGCATTTTGTACATCCATCGCTTCAGATTCCTCAATTAGTGGGGTAATAACATACGCCTGTTGACCTTTACTTAAAATCTCATCTTGAATAAAATTTAATGCCCGATCTAACTTTCCACTATCAATTAAATAGGTTTCAACAGGTTTACGCCCTTTAGGCATTTGAGTAATCGTTGAAACATCCATATCACCAAAAGCTGAAATTGCAAGCGTTCTTGGAATTGGCGTTGCTGTCATCATCAATACATCTACAAATTCACCTTTTTCACGTAACATTTTTCGCTGATTGACTCCAAAACGATGCTGTTCATCCGTTATGACAAGTCCTAAATTTTGAAAGACAACTTCTTGTTGAATAATCGCATGAGTTCCAACGAGCAGATTAATTTCACCTTGTCTTAACTTTTCTAAAATTTCACGTCGTCGTTTCCCTTTAACCGAGCTACTTAAAAACTCTATGTTTACCTCTTTAAACGGGGAAAAGAGCTCACAAAATGATTTATAATGTTGTTGCCCAAGTATTTCAGTTGGAACCATTAAAGCCGTCTGAAAACCAGCTAACATTGTCATAAATAAGCTCACAGCTGCTACAACTGTTTTTCCTGAACCTACATCCCCTTGTAGTAATCGATTCATCCGAGTGGGACTCATTAAGTCTGTTTTGATTTCAGATAATACAGTCAACTGTGCCTCTGTTAATTGAAACGGCAATTGATGAATGAATTGCTCCACTTTCATCTCATCAAAACATTTATTCGCCCCTACTTTTTCATGTTTCGTTTGATGACGTAAATATTGAATTTTAAGCTGAAACTTCAATAATTCCTCATATTTAATACGGCGTTCAACTTGACGTACTTGTTCTTTATTCTTTGGAAAATGGGCAAATGATACAGCATCCTTATATGAAATTAATCGATAAGATTGTTGCAAGTCGAGTGGAAGATCATCATTAATCAGTGAGTGAAATTGTTCATAGGCTGCTTTTACTATTTTTTTAAATGTTTTAGTTGGAATTTCCTTTAAAGAATAAACTGGCTCAATTCCTCTTCCCTCTGCACTCCCAATGATAATATCTGTCGCTGTAATTACCTTACGTCCTAAATCCCATTTTCCCGTCACGGTAATTAAAGTATCTAACTTTAATTGATTTTTTAAAAATTGACGATTAAAGACAACGACTTTAACGACTTCATGATTAACTAACACATTAAAACTCATACGAGCCTTCATTTTTCCATAATATTGAACACTACAAGCTGTAATGACTTTTGCTTCAACGGTAATTTTTTCTTCATGCATGGCGTGATGAATATCAATCAATTCATAATTTTCATAGCGATAGGGAAAATACTCTAATAAATCTTTTACCGTCACAATTTTAAGTTGAGCCAACTTTTCAACCATTGCTTTGCCGACCCCTTTAACTTCTGTAACTAAAATTTCATTTAATGACATTTTCTCACACCCTTTCAAATCATCATTTTTTCTTATATTGTATCATAAAGTGTCAATTTAAATATGAAAAAAGACGTGTTAAATGATTAACACGTCTCAAATCTCATTCTATTACTCAACTGAGATAATGTATGAATAAACAGGTTGTTCTCCATTGAAAATCGTTACTTCTACGTCATCATATTTGTTTTCAATGTACTCTGCTAATTCATCAGCTTCATCTTCATCTGTTCCTTCACCGTAAATGATCGTTACAATTTCACTATCTTCATCAATCATTTTATCAACTAAAGCACAAGCACTTTCAAAACGATCTGGTACTGATACAACAATATCTTTATCTAAAATTCCGATAAAATCATTTTCCTTAATGTCAACACCATTCATTTGTGTATCACGAACAGCATATGTAACTTGTCCTGATTTTACTTCTGTAATAGCTTGTGTCATTACTTCAGTATTTTCAGTAACAGATGCATTTTCATTAAACATAATTAATGATGTATAACCTTGTGGAATTGTTTTTGACGGAATAACAACAACATTAATATCTTCTGTTACTTGAGCCGCTTGATTAGCTGCCATGATAATATTACTATTATTTGGTAAAATAATAATATTTTTTGCATTTAATTCATCAATTGCCTTTAAGAAGTCTTCTGTTGATGGATTCATTGTCTGTCCACCTTCAATCACATAATGACATCCTTGTTCCTCAAATAAGTGCTTAATCCCTTCACCTGCAACAACTGAAATAATTCCATATTCCACTTGTTCTTTTGTCGCTGGCATAGCCGGTTCAGAACTATTTTGTCCGATAATTTCATTGTGTTGTTCTGTCATATTTTCAATCTTTAACTTCACAAATTCACCATGTTTTTGTGCTAATGTTAAAGCTTCTCCTGGTGTTAAGGTATGAACATGAACTTTAACAATATCTTCATCTTGAACAACGACAATCGAATTTCCTAACTTTTCTAAACGTCCGCGGAAAACTTCTTCTTTAAATGGAGTGCGTTCCTCATCTAAACGTAAAATGAACTCTGTACAATATCCAAATTCAATTTCATCACTGCTTAATGCCATTTGAGCTGATTCTTGTGTCGTTTCAGATACTTGTTCTAAATTAATTACTTCACCTTTTAAAGCTTTTAAGAATCCTTCAAAAATATATGTTAACCCTTGTCCACCACTATCAACAACGCCTACCTCTTTTAAAACAGGTAAAAGATCTGGTGTACGATCCAATGAAATTTGCATTTCATTTACGACTAGTTCATATAAATCAGTGATGGTCTCAACTGTTTCATATTTGCAAACAGCAGCTTCAGCCGATTCACGAGCAACAGTTAAAATAGTTCCTTCAACTGGCTTCATAACTGCTTTATAAGCTGTTTTAACACCACTTTCAAGTGCAAAAGCAATCTCTTCAATACTCGCTTCGTCTTTCCCCTCAAGACCTGTAGCAAATCCTCTAAATAATTGTGATAAAATAACACCTGAGTTTCCACGGGCACCCATTAATAAACCACGTGATAAAACTTTTGCTACTTTTCCAATTGAGGCTTCATTTAAAGAAACTAACTCTTTTGCTCCCGCAGTCATAGTCATACTCATATTTGTTCCTGTATCTCCATCCGGAACAGGGAATACGTTTAATTGGTCAACATATTTAGATTTGTTGGCTAAGTTATTAGCTCCATTTATTACCATTTGTTTAAATACGATACCATTTATCTGTTTCAACGACATGAACAATACTCCTCCTAGCGATCTAAACCTTTAACACCTTGCACAAACACATTAACTTCTTTAACATGTTCTCCAAAAGTTTTTTCGATCACATACTGAACTTTTTTCTGAATTTCAAAACATACTTCTGATACTTTAATTCCAATTCCAACAATTACATATAAATCAACGATTAACTTATTATTGTCATCGGCGCGTAATGTAACACCTTTACTATAGTTCTCTTTACCTAAAACAACGGCTAATCCATCTTTAACAAAATTCTTTGAAGCCATCCCCACAACACCATAACATTCTGTTGTAGCATTTCCGATGACTGTAGAAAGGGCATCTCTTGAAATGTCGATTCGACCATATTCATTTTTAATTTGGACTGTCATGATTGACAAACCTCCCTCATCGCTATATTCTTGATATCATTTTACTATATATTATACACCATGACAAATGAAAAATGTCAATCAAGGCGACTAAAACAACGGAAACAATACTATTCTCTGCAATTATTTCAAAAAAACTTGATAATTTATAAAAAATGTGATAAATTAATATGAGTCTTAGATAGTTAGTGAAGTAAGGAGGTTTGACTATGGCTCGTGTTTGTACAATTACAGGACGTCGTACGACAACAGGAAACGCTCGTTCTCATGCAATGAACTCTTCAAAACGTACTTGGAAGTCTAACGTTCAAAAAGTTAAAATCTTAGTAAACGGTAAACCTAAAAAAGTATACGTTTCTGCTCGCGCATTAAAATCAGGTAAAGTAGAACGCGTTTATTAATAACAATAAAAAAAAGTTATCATGTTGGATAACTTTTTTTTATTGTTATTAATCAATCCAAATTCTTACTTTTGCATCTTTTGTGTCCACCATCACTAAATCACCCACAAAATCTAAATCAATTAATCGTGTGATTTCATCAATATCAACAGCTACATCCGTACCCGCTTTTTCATTAATTTGATTTTGAATAAATCCAAGTTTTAAAAATGATTTTGCGACATTTAATGGGATATTGATTTCTACAACCTCTTCATCCCCTTTTTCAAGTGACTCTACATCTATATGTAAAAAGCGCCCAATCATTGATTGATTAACTGTAGCTACCTTTTTTTTCGCTGTCTCCATTGCCTGAATTAATTTTTGCCCTTCTTCGGCTGTAATTATTTTATTTTCAATCATCTTTAAAATTTTAACTAATTCTTCATTCATTTAAATCTCCCTCTCATTTTTTACTTTATCTTTTTAACAGTTCCGTCGCTTCCCTTACTGTCATTTCCCCTTTTTCAATCCGATCCAAAATTTCATGTGTCTGTAAAGTAGTTTCCGTCGTTTGGTATCCGAGTGATTGAATGGTTTGGTCTAACATTCTTCGAACTGTTGGATAAGAAATTCCTAACTCTCGTTCAACTTCCTTAATATTCCCTCTATTCTTCAAGAAAATCTCAGCAAAAACGAGCAATTCTTTAGGTAAATAACTAAATTTATTCAAACGATACTGTCCATTCATTTGGGTTTTACAACATTGACAACTTAACTGTGTGACAAGTAATGATTGTTCGCAAACCGGACAAAATCCGAGTGTTTCATATTGCTTCAAATCCTTCACCACCTTTATTTGGTACAAATCATCACTTCATTCTCTTCTGATTTAATATGAATAAGATTAATCGGTGGATATCCCCTCATTAAATCTAAAAACTCACTAAATCCATCAATCACGATTTCTACCATTTCATTCGATTCTTCCGTCGTTGCCATGTGTTTTGTAATAAATCTCACAAAAGGTGGACAGATTTTTAACATTGCTTTAATCATTCCAAATCGAAGAGCAGGAAGTCGAATCACTTTACCTTCATCGATTATCCGTACTTTTATTTTCTTAGCACGGTATTCCAGCTTGTGCTGAGTGTCTTTTTCAATTTCTTTTATCGCTTGTTTAACAGTTATCCGCCCCTCTTCAATTCTATCTAATAAGTATAGATAGGACATCTATCTCCCTCCTTTTTACCATTTTATACCATTATCATATGTCCGATGTTAAAAAATTTCAATCTATAAATTAACAGTTTTAAAGATATAATTAAAAATATTGATTTTATTCTTAAAAATTCATAATCTCATACTGAAAGAAAAAAACTGTCGATTAAATCGACAGTTTTTTTAGTGTTTTTTGAAGATATTCATGACACCGACTACAATGGCACTTAACCATTTCGGTAATTTAATTGTATAAAATCTCATGTAGATCTCTCCCCCATGCAAAGGATAATTTAATTCTTTACACTATATGTTAAAAGTTAGGGAGATATAACTTAATTTTAACAGGATTTAAAAAACCCTTCATTCAATCTCTACTGTTTACCATCAATAAATATCCTTCATCAAATGAAAGACTAAACTTATCTGCTAATACTTCATTGCTTATACAGCGAATATCACCTTGAGTTAACTCATAATTAGTCAATGGATATTTAAGACCTCTAAGTGTTAATCCCTTAACCGTTGTCTCAAAAGCAAAAAATGAAATATATTGATGAGCTGGTCTTAAAAATTTATGATCGCCTCTTGAAAGTAAACATAGTGAGTTTGTTTGATCAACTATAAAAATACGTACTTTCGCTTCGCTAAACTGTAACAGAAGGCGAATATTAGCTAGTGTATGATCAATTCGCCCCCCCATTGCTCCATAGATATAGATTTCGGTGACACCAAGCGAGATTGCATACTCAATAGCCACCTCTGTATCTGTTTCATTTTTTTCACACGGTAACTTAATTACCTTTGAACATAATTGTTGGATCTTTTGATAATCGCACTCTCCAATTGAATCGAAATCACCAATCGCAATGTCAGGTATAATTCCTTGATTAACTAAAACTAAGGCTCCTCTATCCACACCAATACTAATAGATGCGTCCTTTAAAGAAGCTTCATCAAACCAACCATTTGGGGCCCCACACATAATTTTAGCAATCATCATGATTATCCTTTAATTTTTTGAATAGCTAATTTGCGATCAGGTGCATTGAATACCGCTGACCCCGCTACAACAACATCTGCTCCTGCTTGTTCACACAAACGTGCTGTTTCTTCGTTTACACCACCATCAACTTCAATTAAATATTCATATCCAAACTCTTCTCGCCATTGGTTTAAAGTTGCAATCTTATTTAATGAATCAGAAATAAATGATTGTCCTCCAAATCCTGGATTAACCGACATAACTAAAATCCAATCCACATCATTTAAAACATGTTTAATCATTTCAAGCGGTGTATGAGGATTCAAAACAACCCCACAAGCAATATTATATTGCTTAATCAATTGTAACGTACGATGTAAGTGTCGGCATGCTTCAACGTGAACTGTAATAATATCCGCTCCTGCCTCCACAAATTCTTTAATGTATTGATCCGGTTCTTCAATCATTAAATGAACATCAAAAGGCAACGTTGTATGGGGACGAAGACATTTCACAATTCCTGGCCCTAATGTAATATTTGGAACAAAATGCCCATCCATCACATCAATATGGATATAATCTGCTCCTAATGCATCAACGCATTTTACCTCTTCTGCTAACATGGAAAAGTCAGCTGCTAAAATAGATGGTGCAATCTTTAACATTCCTTATCCCTCCAACAATTAATACTTTGGCTTTCTAGATTTTATCTCAGTTAAAAACTGTAAATAATTGTCATATCGACTAGACAATACTTCATGATTTTCTACTGCCCGTTTCACTGCACAATTTGGTTCAAATTCATGAACACATCCTCTAAACTTGCATTGGTCTGATAGTTCATAAAAATCTATAAAACATTCTGATAAATCTGTTGCCTCAAGTTGATCTAAATCTAATGAACTAAATCCTGGGGTATCAGCAATTAATCCACCACTTAACTTATGCAACTCAACGTGACGAGTCGTATGTTTCCCACGTCCTAATGCTTTTGAAATTTCATTTACTTGAATATCTAGAGTTTCATCAATTGAATTTAATAGCGATGACTTCCCAACGCCTGATTGTCCACAAACGACAATAATGCGATCTTTAATTAACTCCGTAATCGCTTCAATTCCAACTTGATTTCTTGATGAAGTCTCAATGACTTGATAACCAATCTGACGATAATAATCAAAAATAGGATCTAAAACCTCGTGTTCTTCTTTTGATAACAAATCAAATTTAGTTAATACGATAATCGGTTCAATACGATTCATCTCGATAACCGCTAAAAAACGATCGAGTAATTTAACGTTAAAATCAGGTTCTTTGACTGAAAAAACAACCAAAGCCAAATCAACGTTTGCTATAGGGGGGCGAACCAGTTCATTTTGACGATCTTCAATTTCCATGACATAGCCATTTCCATCTTCTTCAACTAAAAAACGAACTCGATCCCCAACAAGAGGCGTTATTTTTTGTTTTCTAAATAATCCTCGACTACGACATTGGATGATTTTTTTTGTCTCAACTTCTTCAACATAATAAAACCCACTTAACGCCTTTAAAATTATACCTTTTTTCAAACTATCACCTACTAAATGGCCAGTTTTCACTGACCATTTTCATTTTTATTGAGTTGAACTACTTGTTGTTGAACGACTCGGCTTTTTCGCCACGTATAACGTTACATCTGATTTTACTTTAACACGCGTTCCAATGGCAGGAGATGTTTTAAACACATCACCTTCTGTATAACTAGAATCTTCAATATAAATAACTTTTGCGCTTTTTAATCCAATTGATTTTAATTCACTTTCAGCTTCATCAATAGTCATTGAGGCAACATCTGGTATTCTAACTTCTTCCGCTTTATAATGAGATGGCTCATAAATGATAATGTAATAGAAGAACATTGCCATTAATAAAAACACCGTATAAGCACTCAATAACGCTGTATTTAAAACGCCAAATTTCTTTTGTTTTTTGGTTTTTTTCTTTTTCGCCATTTCTTCTGATACCTCCTTATTTAAATCAGGCATCACCATCGTTTTTTCTAACTCCATCTCTTTAATCACTTCAGATTGTAACGGTTCATCCACACGATCTGATGCAAGTGCAGAATTTAATTCACGTAACAATTCTTCAACACTTTGATATCGTTCACTTGGTAGCTTAGCAGTGGCACGATGGATAATATTATCTAAACTATTCGGTAATTCCGGTATCACATCTTTAAGAGACGGCATCTCAGTTTCTAAATGCTGAAGTGCGATATTAACGGCTCCTTCACCTTTAAATGGAACATCTCCTGTCAACAATTCAAACAAAATAATTCCTAATGCATAAATATCAGAACGTTCAGTTGCTAAATTTCCTCTTGCAAGTTCTGGCGCTAAATAATGAACAGATCCCATGATCGTATTGGTTTGGGTAATATCCGCTTCGTTACTTGATAAAGCAATACCAAAATCCGTAATTTTTATAATTTGATCATCTGTAATCATAATATTTTGAGTTTTCAAATCACGATGAATAATATTATTTTCATGAGCGTAAAGAACCCCTTCTGCAAGTTGTTTCATTAAATGAACAGCAACTTCTGGACTTAATGCTCCATTTTCACGCAAATAATCTTTTAATGTTTTCCCTTTTACATATTCCATCACAATAAAAGGTTGCTGTTTATAATCGCCAACATTATAAACATGAACAATGTTAGGATGATCTAAGTTAATCACCTGAGATGATTCACGTTTAAATCGCTTAATAAATCGTTCGTCTTTTGATAACTCATAACGTAACATTTTAATCGCAACATGACGTTTTAACGTTCGATCATAGGCTAAATAAACATTAGCCATTCCGCCGTCTCCAATTAACATTTTAATATCATATCTTGAATTAATCGTTGTACCGATTATCATCTAGAGCAACTCCCTTCAAAGCACTCATATAAAGCAACTGATATATTATCAGTACCTCCATTTTCATTTGCCATTTGAATTAATGTATTAACTTTCTCATTCGTTGATAGAGGATTTTTAAGAACTTTTTCGATATCCCTATCCTCAACAAGTGAAGTCAGACCATCTGTACATAATAAAATAGCCTTCAGATCATAATTTTCTAATACTAAATAATCAAACTTCAAATCTTTGTTAACTCCTAATGCATTCATAATAATATTACGATGCGGGTGTGTTTTTGCTTCTTGTTCAGATAATTTTCCTTCTTCAACAAGCTTTCGAACAAAGGTATGATCTTTTGTGATCTGTCTTAAACCTTGGTGTGCTAATACATACGCTCTACTATCCCCGGCATGAGCAAATGCAATAAAAGACTTCGTTATAACCGTTACAATTACTGTCGTTCCCATACCATGAGAAATATGTTGCTGCTCAATGTACTGCAAAATATCTTGATTAATTTGATGCAAAACTAATTTAATCCACTTACGTAAATCTTCTGAATCATCAAATGAAAGTGTTTCATTAAAGGAATGTTCCACAACTTTAATGACCATCTCACTTGCAACTTCTCCTGCTTCATGCCCCCCCATTCCATCTGCAACCACCATAACGGTACAAAATGGATTTTGATAAATAGTCACGGCATCTTCATTGTGTGGTCTTACTTTTCCAACATCAGTCTTATAACACATTCGGTCCAACATTATTCTAAAGCTCCCTCCTTAGCTCTTAACTGTCCACATGCTGCATCAATATCACTACCTAGCTCTCTTCTGACTGTTACATTAACCCCACGTTTTTTCAACGTTTGTTCAAATTTTTCAATATGCTCAATTGGTGTACGATCAAATCCTCGTTCTGGAACATAATTAACTGGAATCAAATTAATGTGACAATTTAATCTTCCGACTAAATCTGCTAACTGATTAGCACATTCTACCGTATCATTCACATTTTTAATTAATCCGTACTCAAATGTAATACGTCGATTAGTTTGTTTAATATAATACTTGACGGCTTCCATTAGTTTTTCTAATGGATAAGCACGATTAATCGGCATTAATTGGGTGCGTAGCTCATCTGTCGGGGCATGTAAAGAGACAGCAAACGATACTTGCGGATGTTGATCGGCAAAATTATAAATTTTAGGAACAATTCCACTCGTCGAAACGGTGATATGACGTGATCCAATATTCAAACCTTTTTCACTATTAATAATTTCAATAAACTTTGTTAGATTCTCATAATTTTCAAACGGTTCTCCAATTCCCATCACCACAATATGGCTCACACGCTCCTGTGATTCATCTAAATATTGTTGCACACGTAAAACCTGTGCCACAATTTCACCTGCTTGTAAATTTCGCTTTAATCCACTCAAGGTTGAAGCACAAAACTTACACCCAATACGACATCCAACCTGTGTTGTAACACATACCGAACACCCGTATTTATGTCTCATTAAAACTGTTTCAATTAAGTCTCCATCAGACAATTCAAATAAAAACTTTGTGGTCCCATCACTTGCCACTTGTTTTTTTCGCTCTTTTAATGTTGTGACATCAAAAGACTCTTGCATTAACCCCTTTAAATCCTTTGGTAAGTTACTCATTTCATCAATTGAAGTCACTCTTTTTTTAAATAACCAGTCAAAAATTTGATTAGCACGAAATTTAGGTTGTTTTTGCTCTTGTAACCAATTCTGCCAATCTTGTATATCTAAACTATAAATGGATTTCTTCTCCATAATAGCACCACCATTTCTATCTTTTAGAACTCTTTTAATTGAACGATGAATGACCTAGTCTTATTATCGTTTAAAAGTCTCATTTATAATCACAAAATTTCTCGTTTTAAACAAGCAATAAAGAAGCCATCCGTTTGATAATCCCCGGGAAATAATTGAACCATTCCAGTACTTGCTTGTTCGTTTAAAACTTCAGGTAAACGCTCCACTAATGTTTGATCTAATTTAAACTCAGGATGCTCGCGTAAAAACCATTCAACCATTTTATCATTTTCTTTACGATTGACTGTGCAAGTACTATACAATAAAGTTCCACCATATTTCACCAATGAAGCCACTGTCTTCAAAATTTCTTTTTGGATTGCCATCACACCATCTAAATCTTCAGGTTTCTTTGTTATTTTAACTTCAGGATGTCTTCTTAAAATTCCAAGTCCTGAACAAGGAGCATCAACTAAAACAGAATCAAAGCTTTCCGATGGATAACATTCTGTCAACTTTGTTGCATCTTGTAAATTCACTACAACATTTTTAAGCCCCAATCTTTTCACATTATCCTCAATCAATTTAATTTTATGAGGATAAATATCATGAGCATAAACCATTCCCGTCTGGCGCATCATTTCAGCGACATGAGTCGTTTTCCCACCTGGAGCTGAACAGGTATCTAACACTTTCGTGTGATGTTTTGGCTTTAAAGCTCTCGCCACTAGCATCGAAGATTCATCTTGAACATAAAACCATCCTTGTTCAAAAGCTTTTGTCTTAATGACATTCCCTTTTGTAATGACCAGTGCATCTGGACTTAAAAATCCATCTCGACACTGAATTCCTTCTTCTTCAAGTTTTTGTTTTAGTTCTTCTTTCTTTCCTTTAACACCATTAACACGAATTGTTACATTTACTCGCTCATTGTTTGCATTGGCCATTTGTTCTGTTTTTTCCATTCCAAATTGCTTTATCCAAAGCTTAATTAACCAAAGAGGATGTGACGTCTTCGTTGCTAAACGCTCGGCATCATCTTCAATTTCTTGTAAATTAGACAAAGGGTTACGCATCATTTCACGTAAAATAGCATTCACCAATTTACCGTTAAATTGACCACCACGCTTTTTAGCAATATTAACAGCTTCAGAAATGGCAGCATGCTCAGGAACACTATCTAAATAAAGAATTTGATAGAGTGTCATTTGTATCAAAATGCGAATCCACCCTTTAACTTTTCCATTAAAAAAAGGAGTTGCATAAAAATTCAATAGTTGCTGATGCTGTAAAGTTCCGTAAACCAATTCCGTCATAAAATTTTTATCCTGAATGGTTAAGTCACTTTTTTCAATCTGCTCATTTAGAGCATGATTGCTATAAGCACCATTAATTAAAATATCTGTTAATGTCTGCAAAGCCAATTCACGGGCATTTGCCATAATACCACTCCGTTCTCAACCACCGTGATGTAATTATAATTTGTCACTTTATATTATAACATAATCTATTAAAATTCATCTGTTATTTCCTCTACTTTTCACTCTTCCTTTAGGAATTTCCCTAATATTAAAATAAAAAAGCTGTTTCAATTTAGAAACAGCTTTTTTGTTTATTGTGCCTTATCAACAATTTTACGGCCAAAGTTTCCTTGGACTTGTGAACTTTGTAAGACATTTGTAAAAGAATGCGGATCCACTTCATTTAATAACTGAAGGGCAATATATAATTCATAACTTGAAACAACCATCATTAACAAACTACGATTCGTGTGGGTATAAGCTCCCTCTGCATTAATAATCGTAATTCCACGTCCAAGTCTTGCTTGCAATGTTTGAATAACTTCATCTTGCTTCGTCGTAACAATAAAGACAGTATAACTTTTGTGTGGAGTATGAATGCGATCAACCATTTGCATTTGAACAAACATAAGTAAAATGGTATATAGTGCAATTTCCCACCCTTGTAAAAATCCTGCAATGGTAATAATAATACAGTTAACATAAAATGAATATTGTCCAAATGAACCTTGTTTTTTCATTGATAAATATTGGGATAAAATATCTAGTCCTCCAGTCGAACCACCATATTTTAAAATGGTTCCACTACCAAGGGCATAAATCATCCCTCCAACTACAATATTTAATAAAACATCTTCAGAAAATGTTTTTTCAGGAATAACATTCAAACAAATGGTTAAGAACGTAACGGTATATAGCGTATGATAAGTAAATCTTTTTCCAATAAATTTATACGCTAATAATAATAAAGGAACGTTAATTGACCAAATTAAAAGCCCTAAATTAATTTTAATCCCTAAAGTACTATATAAAATTCGACTAACCAGCTGCGAAATACCAGTTACCCCACCCACGTATAACCCAGATGGATTGATAAACCAGTTAATTCCAATAGCAAATAAAATGGTTCCTACAGAAATAATCGCCAAGCTTTTAAGTTCTTTTTTAAATCGCTCTGATGTCAAAATATCCATACCTCATATCCTCCAACTCCATTTTGTCTCTCACCTCAAAATGGATAATTCATTTAACCTTGAGAAATTATAACATTTTTATTAGTAACTTTAAATGTTTAATTCATCGTTTTTTTTGCTATTTTTATCCATTTAAAATAGACTAAAAAAATCCCGGTAACAGAAAGAAAAAAACATATCTGCGCTGCAACGCCTCACAGATATGTTTTTTTAAAAAAGCTCTTATTAAATTTTCTTTTTAACAAAGTTTCCTTGGATCATCTCACTTCTGACCACATTCGTAAATGAATGTTCGTCAACAGACTTAATGATAGCTAAAACTTCATATAACTCATAACTTGATAAAACAAGCATCAACACACTCTTATTATTTTTCGTATAGGCACCTCGACCCTCAAGTACCGTAATTCCTCGATAAAGATGTTTTAAAATGGTTTCAATCATTTCTTCCTCTTTCGTCGTCACGATATAAAGTGTTAAATTCTGATGAATCGTATGAATTCGATCAACAACAACAGAAGTAATGTAAATACAAATAATTGTATAAAGAGCCGTTTCCCAACTTTGTGTTAAGCCCGCAATCAGGATAATAATAGCATTAATACTAAATGAATATTTTCCAAAAGATCCATCATATTTCATTGAAATATATTGAAAAATAATATCCATCCCACCAGTTGAACCACCAATCTTTAAAATCATTCCAATTCCAGCACCTACTAAAACTCCACCAAATACTGCGTTTAATAGGATATCTTCAGAAAATTGTCCAATAGGGACCATTTCAAGCATGACAGATTGAATCACAACTGCTACCATACTTAAAACGGCAAATCGTTTTCCAATTGATCGCCAAGCTAGATATAAAATCGGAATATTAAAGACAAATACAAGGGTCCCTAGACTCAATTCTATGCCTAATCCAGCGCTTAAAAACTCAATAATTAACTGAGCAATCCCTGTCAGACCCCCAGTATATAAATTGGCTGGTGTTATAAACATATTAATAGCTAGAACGATTAATAAATTTCCAATTAACATAATAGATAAGTTTTTAATCTTCACCGACAAAACTTCGTTTTTAATAAAATTCATTGACTGTACACTCCGTTGCTATTTTATTGTTCATTATCTTCCTTTAAATAGGTCCATCCTTCTTCTTGGTACACTTTTCCTTGTTTCATTAACGTTCCTAAAGCTCGCTTAAATGATGCCTTGCTCATTTTAAAAACGCGACGAATATCATCTGGTTCTGATTTATCATAAAATGGCATCGCTCCACGACGTGACATTAAATACTCCATGATCACATCTGCATCCTCAACAATAGCAAACTCTTTTTGTGGAATTAAAGAGATATTTAACTCTCCATTTTCTTTGACACGAACAACGCGCCCTTCAATCATTTCACCTAAACGTGGTTCTTCACGACGTTCACTTTCATGAATGAATCCCATGTATCCTTCTTCTGTGATGACATTTGTCCCAACTTTTCCAGTACGGATAACACGAGCTTTAATTTTTTTACCGTGTAATGATTGAGGCGCTTCATGTTTTACCCCACCAAATTCAGATGGACGAGCAATAATCGCAAATAAATAATTTGACAACGATTCTTTTAAATAACAATAAACATAATCTCCAACTTGAGGCCATAAATGTTTGTAAATTGGTAAATCTGATGGAGCAATTAAAATTTGTTTATTAATTCCGATATCGACGAAAATTCCTAATTCATCACGAACACTTACAACTTCACACCATCCAAACTGTTCAGTCGTCACTTTTGGTTCATGCATGGTGGCTGTTAAACGTTTCTTTGAATCGTAATAAACAAATACCTCGACCATTTGGCCTTCTTCTAATGGACGCGTTACCTCTGCTTGATGTAAAAAGTATTCTTCTCCATCAAGTGTTAATGTATAACCAAGTGGTGTTTGACGCTCCACTTTCATTTCATGAATTTTTCCTGCTAACATTTCATCACTTACTTTCCTTTTAAAGTCAATATATTATAACATGAGCCAATTTTAGAGAAAAGCAAAATAATTCGTTTTCTCGACGAGTTTTATAAAATAAGTTGACACTAACTGTCCTTAGTATCATCTTTTTTTATGAAAAAACTCAATAAAAACACCATATTCTCTAATTATTTTTATAATAAATAGATATATACTAATACTAAAACCAATCTAATAAGAAAAGGATGTTTTTTATGAATAAAACTTGTAAATACTGTCATCAACCGCTTAACAATCACTCAATGACGACAAAATTTGGTATTTTCTGTTGTGAGGAACATCTGAATCAGTATCTAAAAAACCTTAGCAATGAAGAATATATCCAATTACAACATTCTTTTTGTGTTTGTAGTGACGAAGATTAAAAAGGTTAGCTCTCTTTTGAGCTAACCTTTTTAATAAATGAATGTTTGTAACCCTAAAACGAGTAATCCGAGTAAAAATAAATGAACAGGATAGAACACGTAAAACATGTATTTATTAAATGGTCTTCCTTTTTGCCCATTATAGTCTTTTAAAAAGATCAAAGAAAACAGGCTAAATAACTGAGCGTTACACATGAGAAAATAGATGACTTGAAGACCTACTTCATAACCATTGCCTAGATGATCACTCATCAAAGAAGTTATCACACTCAGTTGGCCACCATAGAGTAACACATTTAAAATGATGAGCATAAGACTTAATCGCTTAAAATTATCAAAGCATAAATACATCACAAAAATCGTCATAATCCCATAAAAACCATAATCTGTTTGCATCATTTGTGCTAAAAATCCAAGCGCTACAATAAACAATCCAGGGATAAAATTTTTACTTTCATCTCTTGAAATATGATCGTATCCCCAAATGGCTAATAACCCCAGTCCTAGTGTAAAGAAAACATTTTGATGACTCATATCAACAAAAGAACCCGAAATTCCAAAATCAAAAAACGGCTCTGAAATAACTGCAAAAAGAGCTAATCGCAAAAAATATTTCTTCTTATTTGAGGTATGATAAAATCCATTCACAATTAAATACGCAAAAATTGGAAAAGCAATTCGACCGATGAGACGCATTAAAATAATCACGAGTTGAAACCAAAAAAACGACTCCAAACTTTGTCCATAAACAGATTGTAAACTAGTTAAAACAATCGCTGCAAAATGATCGATAAACATTGCCAAAATCGCAATTAATTTTAATGACGTAACAGTCAATCGCTGATTAACAAAACCAATCCCTTCTGCTTGATTCACCATTTCACTCACTTCATCACCACTTTCATTTTTTTCCATTATAACATATGAATCCTTTAATAACCACTAACGATAAAAAAACAGCCAACGGCTGTTTTTTCCCTTAATCTAAATCACAAACTAATTTTCCTTCTGATAAACTACGTCCGATTGCTTTTCCTAACTTTAAAACATCGACTAATTTTTCTTCATCTGGTTTAAAGCATAACTTAACTGGATCAATCATTTTTAATTTTAATTGTGTTAAACGAGCATGAACGTTATCCACGGCTTCTCCACTCCATCCGTAAGAACCGAATGCCGCTCCGAATTTTCCACCATGAGTCACTGGATTCATCGCTGTTAACACATCCCAAATAATTGGAACCGCATCTTTATTAATAGTCGTTGCTCCAATTGCAATCGCATCTGCTTGATATAAATCTTGTAATAATTGTTCTTTTAATTCAGGATAGCTTTTAATATCTAAATCATATAAACGAACTTCTACCGAAGGATTTACCATTAAAATTCCTTCTTTAATCGTTTCGGCCATGATTTTTGTATATCCATAAGCAGATGTGAATGGAATGACAACTAATTTATCCATTGAGAAGTTTTCAGTTGACCATTCTTTATAAATGTTCATAATTTCTTCAATTCGAGCATCAAGTACTGGACCATGTCCTGGACAAATCATTTTTATTTTATAGTTTGAAAGTGAGGCAATCGCTTTTAAAACATAGGTTTTAAATGGAGCGAAAATTGGATTATAGTAATTTAATAAGGCATCCATGTAGTCCTCATTTTTTGAGGCTGGTAATTTTGACATTAACACTTCATCAAAGGCATAGTGACTACCAAATGAATCACAAGTAAATAAGATTTCTTCTTCTACTAAGTAGCTATAAATCGTATCTGGCCAATGTAAGTTTGGTGCTGAAATGAATTTTAAGGTACGTCCGCCTAAATCTAATTCATCATTCATTTTAACCGCTTGTGATTTAAAATCAATGTTTACGATATTGCGTAAATAACGAATCGCTACAGCTGATGCAATAATAGTCAAATTAGGATTTAATTTAATTAACTTTTCAATTGATCCAGCATGATCAGGCTCTGTATGATGAACAATTAAATAATCAATTTTATCAATTGATACTAATCCTTCAATCTTTTTTAAATAGTCGTCGAAATAAGGCGCTTTCACTGTATCAAATAAAGCGACCTTTTCTTCTCCTTTTACAAAATAAGAGTTATAAGATGTCCCGTATTTTGTTTCCATGACAACATCGAATACTTCAAGATCATGGTCTTGAACACCAAGCCAATAAACATTTTCAGCAAGCTTTAAGCTTTCCATAAATCGATCTCTCCTCCATTAAATAAGAAGTTTTTAGGTAGATTATCTATCTATTCTATTTTAACATACTAACCTTTTATCCCCAACTTATATGCTCTTAAAATTATGACTTCTCGCTAGTTCTCCTATCACCTAGGTGTTCGCTCATCAGATTTTTTTAAAGTATGTCCCTTTTATAGAGATAATCATCTATTCAAATGGATTCCGTCAAATTCTTTCTTTATTTAAATCAACAGGACTGCATTCATCTCCTCTTTTTAAATCCAATGGGGATAAGTCTCACTCACTACGATTAGTCTAACCGACAATCTTTAAATCTAATTGATTGACATCAACCTATTTTAACTCTTCCTACTTTGAGACCATCATCGAAACGTTTAGAATGCTAAACTCCTCTCTAAATTAAAAAACTAACTCAAACAAATGTCTGAGTTAGCCCCCATTTTTTTATAATTTTGTTGGTTCTGGGTATTCTACCCCTTTAGTATCTACAGATACTGATTTCATCATTTGTCCAATAACAGGTTGATCTAAGTGGTTACATTCAACACTCGCAATTTGATCCACCACATCGATTCCTTCAATGACTTTACCAAATGCTGCATAGCTTCCATCTAAGTGTGGAGAATCTTTATGCATAATAAAGAATTGTGATCCTGCAGAGTTTGGAACGTTTGTACGAGCCATAGAAATAACACCACGTTCATGTTTTACCGGATTATCAAATCCATTAGATTTGAATTCACCTGTGATGCAATATCCAGGTCCACCAATTCCAAGACCTTGAGGGTCTCCCCCTTGAATCATAAAGCTACGAATAACACGGTGGAAAATCACTCCATTATAAAACCCGCTATTTGCTAATGAAATAAAGTTATAAACTGATTGAGGTGCTACCTCTGGATATAATTCAATTTTCATGATTGAACCATTTTCCATTTCAATTGTTGCAATCGGATTTGTTTCTTTTGAGTAGTCTGTTTGTCCTACGTAAGTTTTAGACATGAGTCATACCTCCAATAATTAATTAAATTTCTTTCCAACTTCAATTGGATGAGAGCCGTTTAAAAGGCTCGCTACATCCATGCGTTTTTTACCTGAAATTTGGATATCTGTAATTTTTAACCCTGCATGATCACCACATGCAACAACAATTCCATCTTTTTCGACTTTAACAATCGTTCCAGGTTCTGCATCATATAAATGATTATTCGGTTCTGCCCACCAAATTTTAACGGCTAAATCGTCCAATTGAGTAAAGGCAACTGGCCATGGATGAAGTCCACGAACTTGATTATATAATGTCGTCGCTGGTTTATACCAGTCGATACGTTCATCTTCACGTTTAATGTTCCAAGCAAACGTTGCTTCTTCATGATTTTGAGGCGTTGCTTCAATTTCACCTGCTAAAAGTTTAGGTAAAGTTTCTTTTAAAAGCTCTGCTCCCGCTACACTTAATTTTTCGAACATACTTCCTGTATGGTCTTTTTCACCAATTGGAACAACTACTTTACTAATCATGTCCCCTGTATCCATTTTAACATCCATATACATGATTGTGACACCCGTTTCAGTTTCACCATCAATAATGGCCTTATGAATAGGGGCTCCACCACGATATTTCGGTAATAATGAGGCATGAACATTAATGCATCCATGTTTTGGTGCATCTAGTAAAATTTTTGGAATAATCTGTCCAAAAGCAGCTGTCACAATTAAATCTGGATTCCACGCTAAGACTTGATCATAATCTTCTTTAATTTTCTCTGGTTGAAAAACAGGGATACCGTGTTCCATTGCTTTTTGTTTAACAGGCGTTGGCGTTAGGATTCGCTTACGTCCAACTGGTCGGTCGGGTTGAGTAACCACTCCAACTACTTCATATCCTTCACGGATGATAGTTTCTAATACCGGGACTGAAAAATCAGGTGTTCCCATAAATACGACACGTGTCATGGTGTTCCTCCTCTTATGACTTTAAAACGAGATGCTCCCTAACTCGATTTTAAAGTAACTACTTCTCATGTTGTATAAACGATAAACATAGACTCTAAATATTATTACCATATCTAAAGGTATTTTACTACCTTCTTTCATCATTTTTTGATTAATTAAACTGATTTGGATAATAATCTAAGCTCAAACTCACGACATCTTCACTAAAATAGACTAATAATTGACCTAAAATTTGATGAAGCATCGGTTCTCTTTTATATTTAATCATAAAGTACATTCTAAAACGTTGATTTAATCTTCCCACATAGGGCATGGTTGGACCAATAATAGCACAACTCCCTCCTAAGTGAGTTCGCAAATATTGATTAACTTTATCACACGCTAAAATTAAGGCATTGTAATCTTCACTGCTTAACATGACACTTGCTAAATAAAAATACGGCGGATACCCGAATCGACGACGCATCATCATCTCTTGTTCGTAAAAAGCATGATAATTTTGATTAACGACACATTGCATAACATAATGATCAGGACTGTACGTTTGAATTAAAACTTCTCCTTCTAATTCATGACGACCCGCTCGTCCTGCGACCTGAGTTAGTAATTGAAACGTTCGCTCCGCTGCTTTAAAATCTGATAAATGCAACATTAAATCCGCCGCTAATACACCAACGAGTGTCACATCAGGAAAATCCAACCCCTTACCAACCATTTGTGTTCCAATTAAAATATCCGCTTCTTTCTTTTCAAAGGCCGCAATAAGTTCTTGATGTGATCCTTTTTTCGACGTCGTATCCACATCCATTCGCATAATTCGCGCTCCTTCAAATTGGGCACTTAAATATTCCTCTACTTTTTGTGTTCCAAGCCCAAAAAATCGTAATTCTTCACTTTGACAAGCTGGGCAACGGTTTAAGACAGGTGTTTCATAGCCACAATAATGACATTTTAAACGATGGTTGGGTTTATGATAAGTCATTGATACATCACAATTTGGGCAATTAACCACTTCACCGCATTCACGACATTGCATAAAGTTTGAATACCCTCGTCGATTTAAAAGCAAGACAACTTGTTGATTTTTTTCAAGACGATCACGAATGGCTTCTTGTAAACGATCACTTAAAATAAAGGTCTCAGCTTCTGTTTTTTGTTCCCTCATATCAATGAGTTCAACCCGCGGTAAAGTTGCAGTTTTAACCGCTCGTTTTGACAAAGTCAATAACTGATAAACACCCTTTTGAGCTCTGGCAAATGACTCTAAAGAAGGCGTCGCACTCCCTAAAACGACAGGACACTGATGTATTTTTGCTCTTTGCTTGGCTACTTCAATCGCATGATAACGTGGTGATTCTTCCTGTTTATACGTGGCTTCATGTTCTTCATCAACAATAATAATCCCAATCTCTTGAAACGGCGCAAAAATAGCAGAACGGGCGCCAACCACAATTTGAACTTCTTGTTTTAAAATTTTACGCCATTCATCATACTTTTCGCCCATTGAAAGTGCACTATGCAAAACAGCCACTCGATTTTGAAAACGACTTTTAAAGCGTGATGCAATTTGCGGTGTTAGCGCAATTTCAGGCACTAACATAATCGCCTGCTGCCCCTTTTTAATCACATTTTCAATCATTTGAAGATACACTTCTGTTTTCCCACTTCCCGTAATTCCATGTAATAAAAAGACCTCAGAGGAATGCGAGGCACAAGCTTTTACAACAGTATCTACTGCCAATTGTTGCTCATCATTTAAGGTCAATGCCGTCGTCACTTCATGAGTTTGCGAAGCAAAAGGATCTCGATAATCCTCCACCTCAATCTCTTTTACCACTCCTTTATCTACTAACGACTTCACAATTGCACTTGAAACATGAAGCGATTCGATCAGTGATTGCTTTTGCACTGGCATTTTAGATTGCAATAAATACTCAATCACCATCTTTTGCTTAACCGCTCGATTAAACGCATTAGAATCGATATCGGATGCAGTGAGCATCAAATACTTCGTCACTTTTTTCCCAAGCTTATCCTTCACTTCGTAGACTAATTCGACTTCACGATGCTCAATAGCTTGTTTGATATCACGCCAGTACGTTTTAGGGATTGCCTCATAATCTAATATTTTTGATGTTTGAAATAATGCATCAAGACTTGGTGATAAATGCTCCGTTAAGCGAACCAACTTCTTTTTATATTTCGCCCGCATTGCATTGGGAATCATGGCTTCAAAACATTGAATCATCGTACTGCCAGTTTCCTTACTTAATGAAAGTCCAAGCGTTCTTAACTCTTCATTTAAAACCGGGACCACATCAATCAACTCTTTAATCGGTCTCACTTTTTCTAATTGTGTGCTCTCTTTTAATGAAATGACAAATCCCATAATCGTTCTGGGTCCAAAAGGGACTAACACACGCACACCTGGTTGAATGATTGTTTCTAACTCTAAGGGAACTTCATAATCAAATATTTTATTAACCGCTTTGTTTTTAATATCGACCACGACTTCTGCAATCAAATTCATAACCTCCCTTAGCCATTTTTAATATTATATTATACCACATCACCTTAACTTCAATATATAAACCAACATGTAATTCATTGTTTTGTAATCACACTTGGTATTTAAATTCAATTGATACTAACATTACCAATAAGGAGACCCTAATCTCTCGAAAGAGAGAACTATTTAACATGTGCGCCCAGTGATTGAGGACTGTGCTTTGCACTACTGGGGCCTGCCCCACCAATGGTGGAATTAAAACGTGTGGGGGCCCGCCCCACCAATGGTGGAATTAAAACGTGTGGGGGCCCCACAAACAAAAAAACCTTAGCGAAAGCTAAGGTCTATTCTTCTTTTAACTCGAAATCAACAACATCATAAAGAATTTCTTCTAAAGCAACCCCAACTGGTTTTGCACATTTTGCTGTTGGTAACCCATCAACATAATCTAATTGTGATTGGTTTTCATCAACGATTTGGCGAGCACGTTTTGCTGCAATATAAGCAATTTTATACTTTGAATCGACTTTATCTAATAATTTATCAATTGATGGATAACGCATTCCTGACATAATTATTCAACCTCCACAATATTTTTATTATAATATTCTAAAACACGATTACTACGTGAGTGTTCAGCTTCAATAATCGCCATAATTCGATCGCGAGCATTTTCAACCGTGTCATTAATCACAATATAATCATACTCGTGAGCTAATCCAATTTCAGCTTCTGCTTTTTGCATACGTTTATTGATTACATCCATCGCTTCCGTACCACGCGTCATGATACGATTACGAAGTTCATCCATACTTGGAGGAGCAATAAAAATAAAGCATGCATCTGGTTTTACATTTTTAACTTGAAGGGCACCTTGTACTTCAATTTCAAGTACAACATCTTTTCCTTCATCTAATTTTTGGTTTACATAATCAAGTGGTGTCCCATAGTAGTTCCCTACGAACTCTGCCCACTCAAGTAATTGACCTTGATCAATTCTATCTAAAAACTCTTCTTTTTCTACGAAGAAATAATCCACACCATTCTGTTCTCCAACACGTGGCTTTCTTGTTGTCATTGAAATCGAGTATTCCAAGTTATGGTTTTCTTGTTCGAATATTGATGCGCGCACAGTTCCTTTTCCAACGCCACTAGGACCTGATATGACTATTAGTACGCCTTTTTCTACTAATCTCATGCATTCACTTCTCCTTAAACTTTCATTTCACTATCATAGCATGAATTGAAATAAAATAAAATAGCTCAATAATTTTTTTGTCATAAATTCCACGCAAATCTTTATAAATCATTTTAGACATCTTTTATAAAATTAAAACCACAATAAGTTTATTATTAGAAATTTCACTTGTTTTTATGTCTATGCTTTTAAAAAAATGATATACTTTTCATAAATCAATATGTTTAACGAGGTGATGTTTTAATGGCTTTTGACGGACTCATGACAAAGACGGTCGCTAATACGCTAAAAGAGCAATTAGTAGCTGGACGTATCAATAAAATTTATCAATTATCCAATCATGAAATTTTAATGCAAATTCGTGCCGGTGGAAAAAATCAAAAATTACTATTTTCAACGCACTCAACTTATGCACGACTTCAACTAACCAAATCAGATTATCAATATCCGGATGAACCACCAATGTTTTGTATGTTCTTACGTAAACATTTAGAGGGTGGGATTATTTATCACATCGAACAAGTTAATGACGATCGTATTATTAAATTTACGATTCGTCATATGAACGAACTTGGGGATCAAATGATTAAGTTCCTCTATATCGAAATTATGGGAAAACACAGCAATTTAATCTTAACGGATGCAAATCATCGTATTTTAGATACGATTAAGCATATCTCTCCATTGGTGAACCGCTATCGTTCTTTACAACCTGGGGCGACCTATATTTTACCACCCACACAAAATAAACGGGATCCATTTGAAGTCAATGCGAAACAATTTGAAGAGCTTATGAATCCCGATGAACGTTATGATAAACAGTTAGTCGCCCACTTTGCTGGCCTTTCTCCTCTTATTGCGCGCGAAATCATTTATCGATCTAACTCTGAGAAAGTGACTGATTTATTCAACGCCTTCCAAAATGTGATGCAAGAAATTAAATTAAAGCCAAGTCCTCACGTCATGATTGGTGAAAAAGAATCTTTCTATTTAATTCCCCTTTACCATCTTGAAGCACAACTCATACCTTGTGAAACACTTTTTGATATGTTTGATCGCTTCTATTTTGGAAAAGATGAACGGGATCGAATTAAACAACAATTCTTTGACATTGAACGATTTATTAAACAGGAATACGATAAAAATATAAAGAAATTAAATAAATTAAACGAGGAATTAATTCAGTCTGAAAAAGCAGATCAGTATAAAATTCAAGGTGAATTAATTTTAGCTAATCTTTATCAAATTGATCGTGGTTCAAGCACAATACGTGTTCAAAATTTCTATTCAGAACATCTAGAACCGATGGATATTCAATTAGAACCGATGCTATCGGCTTCCGATAATGCCCAAAAATATTTCCAAAAATATAACAAAGCTAAAAATGCTGTAAACTATATTTTAGAGCAAATCGAATTAACCGAAGTTGAAATTTCATACTTTGAAACACTGTTAATCCAAATCGAAACCGCCTCATTAAAAGATGCTTACGAAATTAAAGAAGAGCTTGAAAATGCCGGTTATTTACGCAAACGCCAAACAAAAAAACGAAAATCAAATGGAAAGCCAAGTATCGAAAAATACTTATCATCAGATGACGTTGAAATTTACGTTGGAAAAAACAATTTACAAAATGATTATCTGACACATAAACTGGCTCGTCGCCATGAGTGGTGGTTCCATGCGAAAGATATGCCTGGATCTCACGTTTTAGTTCGTAGTGATGCAGATGAACTTTCTGAAACAACCATTCGAACAGCGGCGCAACTCGCCGCTTACTTCTCAAAAGGACGTCTCTCATCAAGCGTTCCAATTGACTACACACGCGTTCGTCATGTTAAAAAAATTCCAGCTGCACATTTAGGATTAGTCACCTATGAAAATCAAAAAACAATCTACATCGATCCAGATGAAGCCTTCATTATGAATTTAAAAAAATTAAAATAAGAAAAGGAGCCGTTGGCTCCTTTTCTTATTGATGTGGTTTATATTTACTTGTATGTAGAAATTGTTCAAAAACAACTTCTCCATCTGCATTGTACCCATAAAGCGTTGTATCGGCACGAAGTCCCCCTTCCGATACAATCGTTTTTGGTTTATATGTGATCCCCTTTAACGCTTCTGAATTAGACCAAAACTCAACAGTTAACGTCCCATATTCAGCCATGACATTAATATAAATTGGATAATCTAACGTATTAATAAATTTTAAATCAATCGCATTATCTGCCATTGTTGCATCCTGCCCAAGTGGCACATAATTAACTGATAAGCTATGATTTCGGCGTTCAGTCGCAATAATCCCTGCCTCTAATTGTGTATTGTATAGCGTTGAAGACACTTGGCAAATCCCTCCCCCAATTCCAGGGACAGCCTTTCCATTTAAAAAGATGGTTGCGTCAACATATCCATGAGCTGCATCAACCGGTGACACTTTCTCTGCATATGAAAACTCATCATTTGGCATCAATAACGTTTTATTCACTTTACTAGCTGCTAATTCAACATTCTTTGCTCTTGGAATTCCTGCCGGGTAAGTTGATGAGTACGTTGAAATTTTCGTATCAATCGTTTTTAATAACTCTATATCCGTTTCCCTTGGATTAATCAATGGCGTGACTTCAATATAAATGGGTTCTTTTGAAATCGTCTTCAGTTGTTCTGTTAATTGCTCTAATAGCTGTTCTCCTGAAATCAGCTGTCCATCACTTCCTTCTTCAATTTGAAAAGAACCATAGTACACCATTTCAAAAATGGGTTCTACCTTTTCAACATAACAAGCTTCTTCGATAGACTTTACCCAATTTTCTAGCGCGTCTTGATCATAGTTATATCCAATTTCAAACTCATATAGCATCGGTTCTTGAATTTGACTTGCCTGTTCCATAATCTCTAAATCTTTCCCAATTTCGATGATTTTTTTCGAAAATGATTCAATATCTTGATTAAAAGTCACATTAAAATCTTCCAAAGAACGTTCAAATGTTTGATCCCCCACCACGACAGTCATTTTTCTTTGTCCAAAATTTCCAAGTTCTTTTTCAATAACCTCCACAATTTTTTCTTGTGTCAATTCTGAAACATCAATATCGTTAATAAAAATATTTGGAAAAGCTACGGATTCATACGCCATTACGAGTTCCTCAGCTTTAGAATACTCATAGTAGCGATATCCAACATACGCTAAAATCAAAGCCGTATTAATGACTGCAACCAATACCCCAATAAGCCATTTCTTTTTTGAATTCATTTCATCCATCCTCCTAATTCCTTACTACCCTAACATTCTTGCCCTGACGATGAAACAGGACATCTTACTAATACAGTATACGCATTTTCACACACCTTCAAACTCAATAATTGCTTAGTTGAAACCATCATGTTCCCCCTTAAGATAGTATTTATTTTAAAAACGGAATCCATCTGAGTTTTTGGTAACACCTTCTGTTCATCCCATTTAAAAAAATCAACCTTTTGAAGTGAAACGCTTAATCGAATTAAATTCACTTGTTCTTGTAAATTTTTTCGTCTCTCACTCACACGTTTCAACTCATCCATTAAAATAACCTCTAAAGAAGTCTCTTCAGTCGAAGCTCGATTCATCAGATACTCATAAGCCAGACGTTTCTCTGCTTCTTTTTTAAACTCCATCGCTTTCCATTCCACGACGCGAGCTAAATAATACTCTGTCTCAAGCCGAGGACTCTCCTTCTTTCCCCTCGGAACATAAAGACCTGAATCCGTTATATGATATCGCCTTTTAATTAAGCACCTAGCATCTTCTTGGAGTCGTTGCGTTGTGAAGAGTTGACGTTTTCTTCTTAATAACATTTCTTTTAATAAGCCTTGCCAACATTTTAAACGCTCCACCTCATAAATCATCTGACTCACTTCTAAGGGCGTGTATCTTTCATAAATCAGATGGTGTGTAATGGGAAGTTTTTTTAAATTAATCACACAAATTTCTTGATTAAACGTATACAGCACTTTTTTGATCAACTTTAGCTCTTTACAACGCTTCTTTAATGCTGGCGATAAGACACAATAAATCTCTTCAACTCTTAAAATTCCATCTAGTAAAATCGTATAGGTTTTAAATTGATACGCCTCCACTTTCAAACCAGTCGTTAACTCTTCAACAAATCCCTCTACTTTTACTTTCAAGCTAACATTTAATTTCGTATTTGAAAAAATCCAATCAACCACTTCAAAAAAATCAACAGAACTTGGTAAAAAGGCCAAGTCTTCCTCCTCTGCTTGAATCTTTGGGGTTACATTCTCATAGGGTTGATGTCGATTCCAAAGCAAAGAGGACGCTTCATCTGTCATCACACACTCCAATAGGTTCAAAACTGAAAGTGAACTTTCCTTTTTTAAGGATTGATAATTGGCAAGGCATCTCATACTCTCTAACACTTCAGAATCAGTACATCCTTCTTTTATACTTTTTGAGAGGATCTCACCTTGATGAATCGCTAATAATTCACTAGCTTGTGAAATGGATTTAGAACGTAATAAATAAATCGCAAATTGATTATAAAATTCCTTCACCACGTCTTGTAATGAAGATGCCTCTCGTCCTAAAATTGAATCACTTATCTGCAAGGGCTGTTTAAATGCCACAATCACTTCATCATCCATGACCTCAAGGGCTAATGGTTCAGTTGTGTAAATCCGCTCTCCTTTTCGACATAAAAAAATTTCCCCTGATTCAAGCAAAATGGTCAGCCGTTGATTTTTCATTATTCTTTTCAAATAAAACATAGAATCACTTTTTTTTAAGCAGTAATGAATCTGTCCCATTTGATTCAACTCTTCTAACCATTTCTTAAAATTCAATGGAATCCATTCATTGAAGCTTAAAATATCGAGTCTAACAGAATGCTGATTTAACAAAGTCGCCACTTTTAGAAAACGTGATGACTTTAAATCCATCTCATATTCCATTAACTGAAATGTTTGACTTGAAAAAACAATAAATTGAGTCGCGATTGAAAAATCAAGTTGTCGCATCACACTCTCTAACACATTGATTAAACTAGCATACCGATAATGACTCAAGACATGATGAATAGCGTCCTCAATATCCGCAAACTGTTGCCTCAATTCTTCGGCCTGAACCTCTTTTAATAACCATTTCATCTCCTTTTTCCCTTCGAAAACAATGAGTGAAAGGCGATGTTTGGGATGGGTAGTGATAAACTTTAATCCCCATTTTAAAGCTTTTTTGATGTCATGAAAGTGCTGTTTAGATGACTTTGAACCATCAATAATCAACACATAATGTGTCTGAGATTGTTGAGATTGAGCTCGCTTCTTAATTTTATAAAAATAGCCTTGCTTAAGGTTTGATTTTGCTAAAATTAGCTCTTGATTTCCAAGTGATTGAATCTCTCCCACTTGTTTAAACTCCTTCATTAAAACGCCTCCATCATGTACTTGATTGATACATTTATATGAAGAAGATAGTAAGTTTATTCTAGCAAATCCGACGAAATGAAAGATGTCATTTTTTGGTAAACAAAACCATTTTTAATGTCTTTTTAAAAAATGTTCACTTATTTTGTTTAAAATAGCCTCTATCCGCATTTATCTCTTCACGTTATAATAAAAGAAATACTGCTTAAGGAGATTGAGAATGAATTTTATTGCAATAGATTTTGAGACAGCAAATGAAAAACGTGACAGCGCGTGTTCGATTGGATTAACCGTTGTTAAAAATAATCAAATTATTGAACAAAAATACTACCTAATCAAACCAAACGAACTTCGCTTTGCTCCGATTAATATTTCGATTCATGGCATTCGCGCCTCTGATGTCAAAAATGCTAAAACTTTCGACCAACTTTGGCCAGAGCTACTTCCCTATTTCACTAATAACATCATCATGGCACATAATGCAGCCTTTGATTTAAGTGTATTACGTCATACATTAGATGCTTACCACATCCCTTACCCAAATTGTCGTTATGGTTGTACGATGATTTTATCAAGAAATTTCTTTCCTCATTTAGAAAATGCCAAATTAAACACGGTTAATCATCATTTAGGACTCGAATTTAATCATCACCATGCGAGTGCTGATGCTCATGCCTGTGCCAATATCGTATTGAAAATGCAAGAAGAGTTACAATGTGCTGATTTAGAAGAACTTTGTCAAATGGCAGGGCTAAAACTGGGTACACTTCACGATGCTGGCTATATCCCTGCTAAAAAATTAAAAAAGACGGTGACTTCAAAACGCAATTTTACTCCTTCCCCTCTCCCTTTTATCTCATCAAAATCTGATGTATTCAAACATAAAACCGTTGTATTTACGGGAACCTTAAAATCAATGTCACGCCTTAGTGCCATTCAACTGATTTCTCAACTCGGTGGAACAGTTGGATCATCGGTAACACGTAAAACAGATTTCTTAATTGTGTCTCATCCTGCCGTGTATGAGCTTCAACCTCACGAAATGAGCACTAAATTAAAAAAGGCGATTGAACTTATTTACAAAGGTCAAGCCATTCAAATTTTAAATGAATCTGAATTTTTAGAACAACTGACTAAATAAAAGAGGAATCCTTGCTGGATTCCTCTTTTTAGTAATAAACCATTTCGACTACTTTTCCAAGTTGCGTTAAAATATCTTCTAACTCTTCTAAGACGCGTAACTTAATGCTTAACTCTTTTGGAAAATCAGGATTTTGATGTGCGGCATTAATCGCTCGCCCAATTAATAATCGGATATGCGTACAGTCTTCAAATAGCATTTTTGCGAGTAGTGCTGCGCCATGTTTTTCGGATAATAACTCAAAATTGGAAGAGAGTTTAATTTCTTTTAAAATTTCAACAGCTCCTTTAATCGTTAAAACTCCTTCTGTGACTAAATCAATTCCTTTAATGTGAGCAATCGGTGGGATGTGGGAGTCAATATAATAAAAACTTGTCTCTACCTCTTCGCCAATCGCACGAGCGACAATATGAGCGGCTGTTCCTCCACACACAATTTTTTTACCCACACTCTCCATTAAGGCTTGGACGACTTCTTGGTCTTGTTCTTTGTTTTGTGGAGGTCCTGCGAATAATGTCGCCCATTTCGGTTTAATCACCTTTAAACTGACAACCGTTGTATCATCCCCGGGATTGCCACCATATAAATCATCACACGCTTCAATTAATAGATTAGTAATTTCACGAGCTGACAGCTTCTCATTGACAACTGATTCCAAAAAATAAGAAACCTCATGCCAGCCCCAGCCTAAATTTAAAATCGTTCCAACTCCAGCATGAACCACTCCATCACTAATTAAAACTAATGTATCGTTTTCTTGAAGTTTAAAAGTACTTTCTTTAATTTTCCGCTGGTTAATGACACGCTCCTCAGCCTTAACTTTTAAAATTTCACCATCTCGCCAAAAAAACAAACTCGGATTATCAATTTCTACCACATAGACTTGATCATCTTGATTAATCTTAACAATGGTTAAGGTTGAATACGCTAGCTTCCGAACCTGACAAACCGGCAACGTATGAACCATTGTATCCACCACTTCATCAATTGATAAGCCAGCTTTTAACATCGTAATAGCAATTTTTGAACTTAAAGTGGCTAAAATATTCGCCTTAACCCCGCTACCAAGCCCATCTGATAATACCGCAATCACACTATCATGAGTTCGAAAAAATTCAACTTTATCACCGCACAATTCCTCGCCCACTTTATTTAAACTTCCCCAGGAGAAATCAATAAAAAAACTCATGATAATCCTCCCTCATCTTCTTGAATCAATCGTTTTAAACGAGTTAACGTCACTTTCGTTTCTGCTGTCGTCTCCCCTAATAAACTGGCAATTTCTTGTGCAACAATCATCTGCTTATTAATAACTTGTTGGGCCATATCAATGGCGTTAATTTTTAAATGCTGCATTTTTAACTCGTGTGCCATCTCACTCGTCATATCATGTAAGATACATAACATCACTTCTTGCTGCTCAATCCAAATAATACTTTGAATCACGATCGTTTTGTTTTCATTTAAGCTTAAACGATGCCCTAATAGATCGCTTTTTGACTCAATAACACTTGAAAAAGAGGCTTCATCTAAAAAGATTGAAACTGGCAAATCAATCGCCTGATCTTTCTTCACTTCAAAAAAACGTTCTGCTGCTGGATTAAAATCAATAATCGTTAAGCTCTTATCCACTACTAAAATAATACTCGGTGTCACATCAAAAATAACATGCGAATAAGTTTCAGCCTTATGCTTCATATATGGCAAGCACATCGTCGGTTCCGCCATATGATTATAAACCGCAATTGCTTTTTGTCGGCACGTTGGATACCCGCAACTTCCACAATTCAACTCATCCATTGAAGAATACTTGCCTATATTATTTAAAATTAACTCAATTTCTTTTTCACTTGGTTGAATAATCGGAGAATATTGATTTTTAAACACTCGATTGAGATTAATAAGAGGCAAACGTCCGCCTTCACTCATCTCATGTAGAGGCTGAGTTTGCCTCGCATAATCTTTAATTCGCATTTTACGATTAAAGATATTTTCACATTCTTCTCCAATAGCAGGTCCCCCAAGACAACTATGGTGACAAGCACTCATTTCAAAGAAAATATTTTTAAACTCTCCTCGTTCAATTCCTTCAATCACTTCAATACAATCACGAATTCCATCAACGGATACAATTTCAATTTTTTTATCTTTTTCATTGAAGCACTTACTCATGCCACCCACCATAGGATACGTTCGTTGACTCACCACCCCATCATCTAATGGGACTTCTTCAAGTTCATTTAATTTAATTCCCGCTTCATTAAACCATTGCTTTAATTCTTGTATCGTTAGTACTGCAGAAATACTTTCTTCCTCCTCACCTTCGATTTTCTTGGCTAAACACGGCCCCACAAAAACCACCTTGACATCTTGCCCATACTTCAATTTTAACATTCTAGCATGTGCCATTAACGGGGTAATGACTGGAATCAAATGCGGGATTACTTTAGGATAATGTTTTTCAATTAATAAATTAACAGAGGCACAGCAACTCGTAATATAACACTTATCTAAATGAAAATGCTGATACGTTTCATAGACTTGAGTTACGACTTCTGCTCCAACTACCGTTTCCTCTACATGCGAGACACCTAATTTCTTTAGCGCTGCAACTAATTTATGTCCCTGATTTTTAAAAACACCAAAAGCGGTTGGAGCTAATGAGACAACAACTGATTGGCCCGATTTTATAAATTGCTTAACTTTTTCTAATTCAGTTTCAATCTTCTTCACATTTTTAGGACAAGCCTTTAAACATAATCCACATGCAATACATCGTTCTTCCATAATAATCGCTTGCTCATTTTTAATCTTAATCGATTGGACCGGACAGGCTCGAACACAGGCGTAACAATTTTTACAATTTGCTTCTGAAAAACTAATAACCCCCATCCTCTCACTCCTTTCCTAATTGTGGTTTAATCACTGCTTCAAATAGTTTCTCTGCATCATCAGGAGAAACCGCCAATACTTCTTCATTCGGTCCCATAACAGAGACCGCCTCCGTGCAATGACCTAAACAAAAAGCAGCTCTTAATTCCAACACTTCTTGTAGCTGATGCTTTTCAATCAGCGATTGAAAAATCTGAATCACTTCATACGATCCTTTCAAATGGCATGAACTTCCCACACAAATTTTAATCGTTTTCACCCTCAATACTCCTCTCCAAAATAAATTCCTGTTTAACTTTATTCCTAACGACTCTTTCATAGTCTATCAATATTTTAATAATCAGACTTAACATTTAAGCTCTTTGGATACTAAGACAAACTATAGGGGAACCAACCCTCTCACCAAGAGTCATCCTATACCGTTTAAAAAACCAGTTAAACGTTTTTCAATTGTGAAAAACTTATCTAGACTTATATATTAACCCTCAAATACAACGAAAAAAAGATAGAATCTTGAAACGATCCTATCTCTTTTTTTGCGCTTTTCTCTTAGAAAAGCATATTTCCCGACAACTTCTGCAACCCCTTTCAATCGACAAACTATTTCCCGACATTATTCTCATTCGCCAGCAAACGACCTTTATTTCCCGACATAATTTTCAGTGCAAACTATTTCCTGATTTTGAAATAAAAAAAGCATGAGATAAACTCATGCTCATTGATCGAGTAAGCCATAGGTTAAAATATAATCTTCTAATACCCAATCATTTTCATAAATTTCAGAAGCCACCTCTACGCCAACATAACGCAGATGCCAAGGTTGATAA
>NZ_JAGAVR010000020.1:0-6897 GCF_017941855.1 Turicibacter sp.
CTTAAGAATATTGAAGTTCATACATTTGCAAGTCAACCTGTTTATGCTAAAGTTATGAATTAACGAAAAAAACACTGAATTTTCGGTGTTTTTTTTATTATGTTAAATAAATGGACATAAATTTTTTACATTTTTTCTCATATATTGAACATCTGTTTTTAGTGAATAGTTAAGAGAAAAGTATTATTTTTAGTTATTTTAGATTTTTTTGAATGTAAACGATAAAAAAAGAATAATTTAGATATTCAAAATATATGATGTATGGATTGTGAATCTTTCAAATGTAGGATTCGGTCAAATAAATAAATGGGGGGATTAGTGTTCATGCATCAAAAACTAAAGCGATTATTTACAAAGCGAAATGTCATTATTTTATCTATTTTAATCGCACTAGGTTTAGTCACAGGAGTTACCATTAATTATGTAGATAAGAATGGATCAAACGATGTAGAAATCAATTTAGTTGCAAGTACAGAAAGTTCAAGTTCTAATTCGGGGGAACAAGAAACGATTGAAGTGATTGAAGAAAAGCCTCAGGAAACTGATGAGGTAGAATCTGAAACACAAAATGATGAAAAGGAAAGTGGTGTGAATGCTAATCAGGTAATTACGATTAGTCGGCCTCAATTTTCCTACTTTAATCGACCACTAACTGAAAATCAAATTCAGAATCCGACGACAACGACACCGCCGGTTTCTAATGATGGCGAAACGTCCAATTCATCACCTGTATCCAAACCAGAACAAAAACCAGATTCATCACCTGATCAAGGAATGACATCTGTTGATGTCAGCTTAACCTTATTTTTAAGTGAGTATCAGATTTTAGATAATGATGTTGTTCAGGTGAAAGTAGGGAATGAGCAAGCATTTAATGCTCAAACATCTGAAAAGGGATTTTTAAAGCTACAATTACCTTTTAATTCAACGACGCATCTGATGCATTCTTCAATCGAGTCAATCATTACGGTGAATGCTAATGGTGAGGTGTCAGTAGAAAATATCAAAGGTGAATCAATGATTGGATTTATGGAACGCTCTGAAGCGGGAGAGGTAAAATACCGAGAAAATATTACAACCTTTCCAACAGAAATGATAAATAATATTGAACTACTCGATTTAGAAAGTGGACAATTTATTTATAATGGAGCTTTAGAATTAGAGACAAATGAAATTTTAGTCATTCCAGCTTTTGAACAGTATGTTTCAGGGGTTGCAATCAAGATTGTAAGCGTTAATGTAGAAGGTGGTAAAACGACTGCAGTGATTGTTCAACCAGAACTTAAGGAAGTTTATCGCTCAATTGACATCGAGGTTGAGCCAAGATTAGAGGATGCACGTGTTACATTAGGAGAAGGTGTTGAGTTATCAGAACCTATTACTTATACTAGTGAACGTATAACTGTTAGAGACAGTGTAACAATAAATATTAAACCTGTTACAATCGCAAAAAAAATACAATTAAAAGGATCATTTACTACTACTATTGAGAACAATTTGAAAATAAATATTGATTTTGATTGGTTTGAGACTAATGTTAAGAATCTTAAGTATGAGTTAGCTCTAACTCAAAATTTCAACTTGTCAGTGGAGTATGCTGAACTTGAAAATATTTGTAAGGAACAGCCAAAGAAATGTCAAAAAAAACTTATAGATATTAGTATCCCGACACCTGTTGCAGGAATTAGTGTAGATATTCCGATTAAAATAGGATTTGAGCCAGAAGGATCATTATCATCAGACGTTGAAATAGAATCTAAATTTAATTTCGGTGTGCAGTATACGAAAAGAAATGGGTTAAACACCTTAGTAGATCATGATGATATTTTTTCTATTACAACGAATGTAACTCCAGTAAAAGTTTCAGGGGAATTAAAGGTAGGGGCTGATGTATCAGCTATGTTAGCAGCTCTTCGTATTGATCTATTAGGGATGAAAGTTGGTGCGGGAATAAAAGGAACAGCAGATGGAAGTATTGATGTAATTCAACCAGAATTGTGTACTTCGTTTGCCGTTGGGATGTATGGAAGTGTCGGATTAGATAGTGAACTCATACCAAATAAATTTTTAGATGAAGTTGAATATGAAGTGTATCTACCACTCTATGATAAAAAGATAGGACTTTGTGGGGAAATACCTGAACTTGAGGTTTCACCTAAAAACATTGTGATGATTCCTGGGGAATCAGTTGAGTTAATGGTGATGTCAGGTCGTGAAGAAGTTACCTATGATGCGACTTATGAATCGAACGATTCATCTAAATTATCAGTAGATGCAAATGGAGTTATGACGGCAAAGGATGCAGGTGCAGGTCATACTGTTAACGTTAAGGTCACGTATGAAAAAGATGGGGTGAGTGGCCAGGTAGATATTCCAGTTGAAATTAAAGATCCATCGATAAAGGGAATCCTGAAAGGACAAATTATGGATGCCGTTTCGGGGGATGCAATTAATCGGGCTAAAATTACTCTATATGATGAATCAGGGGAGTATCTCAATCGCTATTATACTGACGAATCCGGACATTATCGACTATTCTTAGAGCCAGGAACTTATTTAGTATCGATTGAAAAAGCAGGATATTTAAAAGAGTCAGGAAAATTTACGATAGAAAGCGGTAATGTACAAGTTTACGAACCTACCTTACATCTTGTTAGTGAATTGAACAGTGGGGAAGGAACGGTTACAGGAAAAATTACCAATGCTCTTAATGATTATCCACTTTCACAAGTTAAATTAGAGATTTATAAAGGGTTTAATAGTGATGATGGTGAGTTGGTGAGAACTATTTATACCAATGAGTTAGGAGAGTATAATACAGTATTACCAGCAGGAAATTATACGGCGATTTTAAATAAAGAGGGATTTATTGAAAGTAGAATGGCTATTTTAGCAGTTGGTGATCAAATTAGAGTGCAACCAACGTTATCGTTATCTCCTGATGGATTAGCATTAAATGATCTTCGTGTGGTGTTAAACTGGAATGAAAGTCCAAGTGATTTAGACTCACATCTAATTGGAAAAATTAATTCAGAATCAAATGGTTATTTCCATGTTTATTATGCCTCATCATATTATTCTGGAGAAAATCAATCTGCGATGTTAGATCGTGATGATACGTCTAGTTACGGACCTGAAACGATTACTTTAACGAATTTAGATGAAGATGGACACTATGTTTATGCGATTCATGATTATTCAAATAGAGGAAATATGCAAAGTAATTCCTTAAGTTTGTCAGGTGCTACGGTTAAAGTTTATTCTGGGGGACATCTTCTATTTAGTTTTACAGTTCCTGATAACCAAGCGGGTAATGTTTGGAAAGTTTTTGAGGTGATAGATGGAGAAATTGTTCCATTAAATGAAGTGACTTCTATTTCAAATTGGCATAATTATCAATCTTATCTGCCAAATAGAATGGCAAATTTATTATCTATTGAACCGGTGAGTGATGAGCTTTTATTGACTGATGAAAAAGATCCATCTCAATTAGAGGAGTTTAAACCAGAAACTGAACTACCAGAATTAGAAGTGGAGCAACCGGAAACTGATGTGCCAGAATCAGAAGTGGAACAACCAGAAACTGATGTGCCAGAATCAGGAGTGGAACAACCAGAAACTGATGTGCCAGAATCAGGAGTGGAACAACCAGAAACTGATGTGCCAGAATCAGGAGTGGAACAACCAGAAACTGATATGCCAGAATCAGAAGTCGGGCAACCAGAAACTGATGTGCCAGAATCAGAAGTCGGGCAACCGGACACTGATTCAGAGGAGTTAGAACAGGATACACTGGGGGAAATGCCACATGATGGTAGCTACCAACTAATTGAAGCAGATCTTAAAGAGTTAAAGATTTTAATTGAAGATGAGTAATAAAAATGAAAAACAGTCACGTTTTGTCGACTGTTTTTTGCTTTTATGGGATGTCATTTGATTAAGATATAATAACAGGTTTTGTCAAAGAGTGTTGTTTTTTTTAGGCAGAAATAATGTACTGATTTTCTAGAACACGATTATTTTATCTCATGAACGGTTAGAATAAGACTAGATATTAAAATGAAGTTTGAGGGATATGCTGATGAGAATAGTCGAATTTCTAGATGATTGGTATTTTTCATATGATGGACATGAAGAGGAATTGGTGAAAATTCCTCATACTCATACGATGATGCCGCCTAATTACTTAGACGCAAAGGCATACCAATTCAAGAGTCTTTATCGTAAATCATTGAGCCTTGCGCCAAGATTTAAAGGGGAACGTTTTTTCCTAACATTCGATGGGGTGGCGACAACGGCCAAAGTTTTTGTGAATGATGAGTTGATTTTTCATCATGAGGGTGGCTATACGCCATTTGAGGTCGAAATTCCCTCAGGTGATATCGAGCTTAAGGTAGAGGTCGATGGTGCCGAGCAAGCGCATATTCCACCGTTTGGAGGCGTGATTGATTATTTAACTTATGCGGGGATGTATCGGGAAGTTTATTTGAAGCGAGTCTCATCTGTTTACATTGAAGATATTTTTGTACGCGGATCAGCAAGTAAGGTTATCGACGTCGATGTGACGTTATCATCGACAACGTCAGTTGATAAACTTGATGTCATGATCTCGCATGAAAAAAATGTTGTTCGTGCGATACAGGTACCTATTTTAAATCAGAAGGTGGTTCATTTAACGACGTTGATGAAGCAGGCAAAACTTTGGGATTTAGAGCATCCTTATTTATATACGGTTGAGGTTCGATTGAAAAAAGGAGATGAAGTCATCGATGTGGCGTCAACTCGTTTTGGATTTCGAGATGCACAGTTTAGAAGTGATGGCTTTTATTTAAATGATCAATTAGTGAAATTGGTTGGATTAAGTCGCCATCAGTGTTACCCCGGTGTTGGGGATGCGATGCCAAGATTATTACAAGAGCGTGATGCAGAAATTTTGAAGCAGGAACTCGGGTTGAATATGGTACGAACGTCTCATTACCCGCAGTCGAAACATTTTTTAAATCGTTGTGACGAACTGGGATTATTAGTTTTTGAGGAAGTTCCAGGCTGGCAATCTGTTGGTGAGAGTGAATCATGGCACTATTTAATGCTTCAAAATGTTCAGGATATGATTTTAAGGGACCGAAATCATCCAAGCATTGTGCTTTGGGGAGTGAGAGTTAATGATTCATCTAATCACGAGGCCCTTTATACAAAGGCGAATCTACTCGCTCATGACCTGGATCCGACTCGTCAGACGGGAGGTGGAGGCCAGTTTGGGCATCCTCAATTCTTTGAAGATGTTTACACGTTTGATGATTTTTCAAATGCTCCACTCTTAAGTACGAAAAAGGTGGTAAAGGATTCGAAGATTCCTTATTTAGTCAGTGCCCATACCGGTCATATGTATCCGACGAAACGTTATGATAATGAGGAACAGCGATTAGAGCAGGCGATGCGTCATGTTAAAGTGATGAATAAGATGATGGGAAGTAAACGAATAAGTGGAGCTATTGGATGCTGTTTGTTTGATTATCCAACGCATATGGAGTTTGGAAGTGGCGATGGCATGTGTTATCACGGGGTGCTTGATTTTAATCGCATTCCAAAGTTATCAGCTTTTGTTTATGCTTCACAGCAAGAAAAGATTCCCGTTATGGAGGTCGGAACAAGCTTTAATATTGGGGAGCATGCTGGTGGGATACTCGGTCCGATTTATGTGTTTACAAATTGTGATTATGTAAATTTATTTAAGAATGATGTGTTAATTAAAGGATTTTATCCAAATCACAGGGAGTTTAAGTATTTGAAGCATCCTCCTATTTTAATTGATGATTTGATTGGAGATATGCTTCAGGAAGAGGAAGGAATGACGAAGTGGGATGCCAATAATGTTAAAAAGGTATTGATGGCATCTTCGATGCATGGCATGAATTTACCACCTCGCTATAAGTTACGAATGGCGATTGCCATCCTTCGATATGGAATTAGTGTTGAAGAAGAGATGGGGATGTATGGAAAGTATGTGGGAAATCTCAAAGATTCGCACACGGTGTATCGACTAGAAGGATATAAAGGCGGACAGTTGGTGAAGACGAAGTGTTTGGGATCAGTGAGAAATCCAAGGTTGGTGGCAAAGGCTGATTATGAGGTGGTGCCTCTTCATGAGACGTATGAGATAAATCGAATTGTGGTTCAGGTGAGATGTGAGAATGGGAATGTGTTACCGTATGCGTTTGATAGTTTAAGGGTTGAAACGCTAGGTCCGATTGAATTGGTTGGTCATGCACCAGCCATTGTTGGAGGAGCGGCTGCGATTTATGTGAAAACGACAGGTAAGGGAATGGGGGATGTGATGATTAGAAGCGGGCAGTTTGGGGACTGTGAAGTTGAGTTTGCAATTATTTAAAAGTGTATTTAAATAGTAGAAAATCTGTTATAATTAGTAAAAATAAACAAAATATAGGAGAGTATTAGGATGAGAATTGTTAATCCACGACGATTTACGATAGCTTGTATCGTCTTTATCATGTTGATTGGGCTGCTAGGATACGGTATTTATCGTGGAGGGATATGGGTTATCACGATGATTAGTGCACCATTTCAACAGAATCGTTCAATGGTGACTGAACTGGTTCAAGAGGACCTTTTGGTGAGTAATCCAGTGATTGTGCCTGTTGAAGTTGAAGAGGTAGTTGATCCTTTGGTTGAGGAATTAGAATGGATTTCAAGATTTGTCGTCGGGTGCGAAACAACGCTCTTGCTTGAAGATGGCATCGCGAGTTTAACGTTTGAGGTCATTCCTAAGATGGCGTTGAATTATTATCCAAGAAATGAAATGACAAGCCGAATTTACAAACAAACGTTAAAGTTGTTACGTGATATTTCAAAGATGGAGCATGTCAGTGAGCTTAAACA
>NZ_JAGAVR010000021.1:0-8556 GCF_017941855.1 Turicibacter sp.
CTCGAAGCTGGATTAAATAAAAAGCTGAGAGTGACGGGTAATCTTGCGTAAAAGTCGTAGCTAATGCTCAAAACTCGGTTTATGAGTTTAGTAGCATTAGGAGACTTTATAGAAAGATTGTCGCTCGAAGCTGGATTAGATAAAAGGTTGAGGTGTGCGGTTAGCTCGGCGTAATCCTAAAGGATAACTAGTCTCATCAACATTAAAATAAAACCATGTCGCTCGACATGGTTTTTGTTTTGAATAATTTTTGTTCGTTATATAATGTGAGAAAAGAGGTGGATTATGGTTCTAAATATAAGTAGCTCAACGATTTTAGTTATGTTTGTAGCATTTTTGATGCCAGTGCTTTTGGCATATAAATCATATTTTTATGGCCGCGGAAGCTATGCATTTTTAAATAAATCGAATATTGAATGTATTCAAGGCGTCTGTCTGATTTTAATTTTGTTTCACCAAGTGATTGAACGAGTGAGCCATCCTGATTTAATACTTCAGTTTCTTCAAACCCTAGGAACTGGCGCTTTAGCTGTTTATTTGTTTTTGGTGGGGGTAGAATTTAGGAATTTTTCAATTCAAGCAAATCGATTGATTAAAAAGAGAATATTTCAAAGGGCAATACGCTTGTTTTTGATGTTTGTATCAGGTAACGTTTTAATGGGATTGGTTCAGGTTTATCTTGGTGAGGAAGTTTCGTTGTTTGAAATCTTACAGCATACGATAATGGGACAGTTTTTAGATGGAAGTCAGGCGTCTTTGATTGTGACGTTGTTTGTGTTTTATTTATTAATGGGATTCACACAAAATATAAAAATTTTGAGTCTATTTGGTTTGTTAGCTGGGTGGCCAGGGATCTTTGTTATGGTTGGGATGTGGGTTGCACGTTATCAAAAAGTTGTATTTATGATATTAAGAAAGCATTTATTAAATCTGAGTTTAATTTGTGGGATTTTATTGCTGCTTTCTATTAGTTGGAACTTTTTATTACCGATTGCTAGTGTACTAGGCATTATGGTCGTGTTGATGAAGGTTCAATTCAAATCAAAGGTATTTAAGTTAGTGAAGCAACTTTCAGTTCCTTTATATGTGTTGCAACTCCCTCTTTTATATCTTGTATTTTATTCGTCGGAGCCAAAGGATAGTATGTTCGTTTTAGTCACCATTGGACTGAATCTGATGCTCATTTTGATTTTTAGGGTTATGTTGTTGACGGAGTTTAAGTCGTATGATAAAGTTAAGTATAATTAAATATGGAAAGGGAGCTGGCCCAAGCCGGCTGAGAGGATGCGAAATGGAGCGTCGACCTATAACCTGATTTGGATAATGCCAACGTAGGGAATGTACTGGAATTTTAACGTATATCGTTTTGATGTAAGGGATGGGCCTATGGTCCATCCCTTTTTTGATGATGGGGGGAATTTTAATGTTAAAAAAAATCGTAAAGAATGTTCAAAATCAAACACCACTTGTACACAATATTACGAATTATGTGACCGTTAATGACTGTGCCAATATTATTTTAGCTTGTGGTGGATCTCCAATCATGGCAGATGAAATGACTGAAGTTGAAGAGATTACGACGATCTGTCAAAGTCTTGTCATTAATATTGGAACTTTAAATTCGCGTACAATTGAAGCAATGATTACGGCTGGTAAAAAAGCAAATCAATTAAATCATCCAGTTATTTTAGATCCAGTTGGGGCTGGAGCATCGACACTTCGGACTGAAACAGTCGAACGATTGATTAAAGAGGTGAAGTTCTCAGTTATTCGTGGGAATATTTCTGAGATTAAGACGTTAGCGGCTGGAACAGGTCAGACACTTGGGGTAGATGCTAGTGCAGCCGATTTAGTCACTGATAAAAACATAGATTCAGTAATCGAAATGGCGAGAACATTAAGTGAAAAAACAGGTGCTGTGATTGCCATCAGTGGTGTTATTGATTTAGTAGTAGATACAAACCAAGTTTTTATGATTCGAAATGGGCATCCGTTAATGTCTAAAATTACAGGGGCAGGCTGTATGTTAACTGCGGTGATTGGAGCATATTGTGGAGCTAATCCAAATCAGGTAATAGAGGCAACAGTTACTGCAATTTGTGCAATGGGATTATGTGGAGAAATCGCAGCAACCAAATGTGAAGGAACTTCAAGTTTTAAAATGCATTTAATTGATGCAATGAGCACATTAAATGAAACCATTCTTGAAGGAGGAATGAAGATTGAAACTAAATAAGCAAGATTTAAGTCTATATTTAGTGACTGACCGACATTGGACTAAAGATCAATCATTAGTTGAACAAGTTGAAGCAGGCCTTAAAGGTGGTGTGACCATGGTTCAATTAAGAGAAAAGAATTTAAGCGATGAAGAGTTTTTATTAAAAGCTTTAGAGTTAAAGGAATTGACTACAACGTATAAAGTTCCTTTTATGATTAACGATAACGTTTGGGTGGCGATTCAGTCTGATGCAGATGGAATCCATATTGGCCAAGATGATTTACCTGCGGATGAAGTTAGAAAGTTAGTAGGTGAAGAAAAAATACTTGGAGTATCAGTTCAAACTGTTGAACAAGCTCAAATTGCCAAAAGACAAGGTGCGGATTACTTAGGTGTTGGTGCTGTATTTTCTACTGACACCAAAAAGGATGCGAAACATGTTCCCCTACAGGTATTAAAAGAAATTTGCGAGGCTGTGAATCTTCCAGTCGTTGCGATTGGGGGAATTGATGAAGATAATGTGGACGAGTTAACTGGTAGCGGAATTTGTGGAGTCGCAGTCGTATCAGCTATTTTAGCGTCAGATGATATAATGCAAGCTGCAAAAAATTTAAAAAGGGATTGGGTATTATGAAAAAAGTGTTAAGTATTGCGGGATCAGATTGTAGTGGAGGTGCCGGAATTCAGGCGGATTTAAAGACGTTTTGCGCACACGGTGTTTATGGAATGAGTGCGATTACGGCATTAACAGCGCAAAATACATTAGGAGTTACAATGGTTGAAGAAGTGAGCCCTGAGATGGTACGTGCTCAATTGGATGCTATTTTTACGGATATTGTACCGGATAGTGTGAAGATTGGAATGGTCTCATCGTCGGTTATTATTGAAGCAATTGTCGAAAAGTTAATGGAGTATCAAGCTGTTTCTATTGTTCTTGATCCTGCGATGGTTTCTACGAGTGGAAGTCGCTTATTAAATGAAGAAGCAATGAGCGTCTTAATTAAAAAATTGATGCCACTGGCTACAATGATTACGCCAAATTTACAAGAAGCTGAGTGTTTATGTGGATTTAACATTCAGTCAAAAGAAGAAATGGTTTTAGCCGCTAAAAAGATTGCATCCTTTTATAAAGGACATATCTTAATTAAAGGTGGTCATTTGGATGATTGTGCAGATGATTTATTGTACGTTGATGGAGAAGTGACATGGTTTTTAGGAGAGCAGATTGAAAATCCTAATACACATGGAACGGGATGTACACTTTCTTCTGCGATTACGAGTAATTTAGCATTAGGCTATGATGTTCAAACGAGTGTAAAAAATGCGAAGTTGTATATTACTAAAGCGTTAAAGGCTAATCTTGATTTAGGGCATGGTCGTGGACCTTTAAATCATCTTGTTTAAAAAATAACGTCATTTTATTAAGTTAATCTATAATTTTGACATATTCCGTTTAATTTATCCGTATAATGAAATGATGAGGGGTTGATTCGGATGGATAGTGGATTATCACGAAGGCTTTTGATTGGTTTAATTAGTGCATATAGTTTATTTTATTTGATTCTAAATATAGGGTCTCATTTCTTTTAAAAAGGCAAATCACATCGATTTGTCTTTTGTTTTTATCTACAATAAAAACAGTCAAAAAGACACATTAAATCAAAACTCATAACTAACTAACATATTTTATCTAACTATGACAATTTCCCTTTTTCATCCACTGTTTTTCAACATCACACCAACAAAATATCTCAAAATATTTCCTAGGAAAAGGGGTGCAGCCCCCATGCTAAGAAGAACAATCGAAGATTGTTATATTAGCTATCTTCGTTTGATGGGGTGGACTTAGTGTGACTATCCACTTTTAAAATCTGCCACTTTATTAAATCAACAAAAGGGAGAGGCAACAGATTATTGCGTGACTGCAGCGCATAAAAAGTAGCATACTGATGTAGAATTTAGTAAGATATCATCAGATAGAGACAAAGAGGAGATGGAGAAATGGAGCATCATCAGTTAGGAACTCAGATTGCAACATTAAGAAAACGTAGGGGAATGTCTCAAGAAGAGTTGGCAAACCAACTAGGTGTGACGAGGCAGGCCATTTCAAATTGGGAGCGAGGTATGACGCAACCTGATCTTGAGATGTTGATGAAGTTAGCGGCTATCTTTGAAACAGATTTAGATGGATTAATGGGCATAAAGTCAGATATTAAAGAAGAACCCGTTGAGTTAAATTTAAAGCCTATGAAGTGGATGTACTTAACACAGCTGTTTTCTTTGATTGGTTATTTCGTTTTTGTTGTGCTTAGTCCAAGGTATGAAGTTTCTGGTATTCTCATCATCTTGTTAACTTTTTTAATGATGGCAACTAGCATTTATTTTGTGTTTACACATGGCATTAAAACAGGTGATTATACCTTAGTGGCCGGATACGATAAACGAGTTCATTATCATGATTCAAGTCTTAAAAAAATGGCGTATATCACTGAGTTTTATTGTCTCTTTACGACGCTTAGTTACAGTTTGATTTATATCATCCTAAGTTTGATGCAGTTAGAGATTTCTTGGCTTTTTATGTTGTTAATCGTTGTCTTTATGATTCAATTTATCGGTGGAATTTTATTGATTAATGTTAAATATCGTCAAGAGATATTCGTAGAGCCATCTGAACAAGAAGAAGCACGAGTTGGGATGTGGATTGTCCTTGTATTTGTCAGTTCGATTATGATTATGGTGATTGCAACAATCGTGACTCAATTAGCTTTCAATATTAGTAACAATACAGTAGAAGCAGGTCAATTAGTTTTGTTTATTTTACCGTATATCTTTTTAAATATGGTAGGCTTATTTTTAGAACAAAATCGTGTGAAAAAGGCAGTCAAAGAACAGCGTGCATATCGCCCGGATCGGATGACATATTTAATTATTTTAGCCTGTCTTATTTTGTTAGTGGGCATGATTTATACGGGGTATCAAACAACTTTAAGATAAAAAAGGACGAGCGTTATGTTCGTCCTTTAGTTTAATCGCATAAAAAGTGGGTGTTCAGATAAAAATAGAGAGAATCCTAATACAATGATTGGGAATCTCCCTATTTTTTTGATGTGGAAAACGTTATAATGTATTTAAAAGGAGATGATTAAATGAAAGTGACAAGTACAGGTATTATTGATGGAATCATTGCCGATGAGTATGGAGCAAAAGGGACTCAATTTAATGAGAATGAGATGCCTTTATATTCGTTACCGTTAAAAATTGAAGATGCACCACAAGGTACGAAGTCTTTTGCCATTGTGATGGAAGATAAAGACGCAGTTCCAGTTTGTGGTTTTTCATGGATTCATTGGTTAGTCGCTAACTTAACGCGTGATGAATTATTAGCAGGTGAATCTCAAACAGCTACTGATTTTATTCAAGGTGTCAATAGTTGGATTAGCATTCAAGGAGATAATCAAAGTATTGAAGCCTCTAGTTATTATGGAGGAATGGCTCCACCCAATGCCCCTCATCTTTATGAGACACATGTTTATGCATTAGATACATTACTTGATTTGAAACCAGGATTTTATATGAACGAGCTTTATCGTGCGATGGACGGTCATATTTTAGATTGCTTCACATTAAAAGGAGAGTACTCAAACTAAAGGGAGTTTGTAGGGGAGACGTATGGAGAATTTAATTTTATCATTAAACGTAGTGCTACCACTGTTTTTAATGATTGTACTAGGATATGGATTAAAGGTTTTAAAGATTTGGGACACACATACGATTAATGGAATGAATACAGTGGTTTTCAAAGTATTTTTACCAGTGTTGTTATTTATTAACGTGTATCAAACAGACATCGCAGGAGTTTTTAATTTAAAACTCATGTTATTGGCGATTTTCAGTGTGATACTTATTTTCTTAATCACTTGGGGCATTATTTGTTTAATTGAGAAGGAAAATCCTAAGCGTGGTGTTTTGATTCAGGCTATTTTTCGAAGTAATTTTGTGATTTTTGGAATTCCAATTGCGACTTCTTTATGTGGGGCTGAATCGACAGGAGCAGCTGCTTTATTAGTTGCAGTTATTGTGCCGTTATTTAATGTTTTAGCGGTCATCACCCTCGAAACATTTCGTGGAAGTCGCATCCATGTGAGGAAAATTCTAAGAGGAATTGTCACGAATCCATTAATTATCGGGTCGCTACTCGGTCTGTTATTTTTGGCTATAGGCATTAAGTTACCATCGGCTATTGAGAAAACAATTAGCGATTTATCAAAGGTGACAACGCCATTGGCACTCGTTATTTTAGGAGCATCATTTACGTTTTCGAGCGTTCGAGGCAATTTAAGAAACTTGTGTATTGGATTACTTGGAAAATTGGTGTTAGCACCTGTTATCTTTTTACCCCTGGCGATTATGTTTGATCTTAAAGGGACGAGTTTAGCAATCTTACTTGCGATTTTTGGATCTCCTCCGGCAGTTTCATCGTTTAGTATGGCGAAGCAAATGGATGGCGATGCAGATTTGGCAGGACAACTTGTTGTGTTTGGCTCGATGTTTTCGGTCATCACGATGTTTATTTGGATTTTTATTTTGAAAGAGGGACAGTTTATTTAAGAGCTTTTGTCGATTCGTTCATATTTGATTACTTATCGTTCATAGGTTAGTAATACCTTGAATGAAGTAGGAGGAATGAAATATGAATATTAGAATGGCAACGCTTGAAGATGTAGAAACTTTACATAATCTGCATTTTGCCTTAAATCGTCATCGTCACAGTTTACAACCAACGAATTATCAAGGAAAAAGTATGGATGAGGAATGGATTGAGGAAAATATTAAAACTCGTTATCGAGATTATATTTTATTAGAGGTTGATAACGAGATTAAGGGAATGGCTTTAGTTGAAATTAAGGAGACGTATTCGGTTCCCGGAAGCGTGAAGTATAAGTATTTGGATTTGATGTCCTTTTATATTGTGCCTGAGCTTGATTTAAATTATTATGGTCATGAGTTGTTTACGGCAGTGCGCGCTTGGGGAAAAAAATATTTCTTATCATATATTCAATTACATGAGTTAATAAATGATGTGAAGATGGTTAATTTCTTGGCAAGAGAACAGTTAGCGGTCACTCAACAAACATTTAAATGCGTTATTTAAGATAGCGGTTCTGCGTAAGCAGGACCGTTTTTTTGTTGTTGTCATAAGTTATAGTATCTATTTAATCATTGAAAGGAGTGTTTTAAGTTGAAAAAGTGGATGGTATCTATTGTGGTGATGGTGAGTGTTATCTTAGGCTTTGATATAAAGGCATTAGCTTTGTCTCCGTCTAGTGATTTGAAATATAATGGAATTGATGTGAGTGAGTGGCAAGGTGATATTGATTTTGAGGCAGTTAAGGAATCTGGGGTTGAGGTGGTGTATATTCGAAGTAGTGAGGGTTTTGATTATGTGGATCAGCAGTTTGAGGCAAATGCCAAGAAGGCGAATGAAGCAGGGTTAAAAGTTGGTTTTTATCATTATGTGACAGCGATGAGTGTGGAGGAAGCAAAGAATCAGGCGTCTTTTTTTGTGTCACTTGTTGAAGATTATTCATATGATTGCCGGTTAGCGATGGATTTTGAGTCGTTTGGATTGTTGAATAATGAGGAGATTAATGAGGTTGGATTAGCGTTTATTCAAGAGGTTGAAGCTTTGAGTGGGAAAGAGGTCGTCGTATATAGTGATAGTTATAATGCGATTAACATTTGGAATGATGAGATAGCCAGCTATCCACTATGGGTAGCAGATTACGGGGGATCTGAGCCACAGGATAATGGAAAATGGTCCAACTGGGTTGGTTTTCAATATAGTGATGCAGGAGAAGTTAATGGGATTGAAACGAATTCAGTTGATTTAGATTATTTTACGGATGGTATTTTCTTATCTTCAGTTGAGGTTTCAAAACCTGAGATTCCGTCTCAACCACAGACGACGGTTGATTATGTGGTGAAAGCAGGGGATACGTTGTGGGGGATTGCGAATAAATACGGTACGACGGTTTCTGAATTGGTAAAGTTGAATGATATTAGTAATCCTAATGTGATTTATGTCGGAGAAGTATTACAAATGCCAGGTGAATCGAGTGGAGTTGAAACGACTGAATATACAGTGAAAGCAGGGGATACGTTATGGGCGATTGCGAATAAATACGGTACGACGGTTTCTGAATTGGTAAAGTTGAATGATATTAGTAATCCTAATGTGATTTATGTCGGGGAAGTATTGCAAATGCCAGGTGAATCGAGTGGAGTTGAAGCGACTGAATATACAGTGAAAGCAGGGGATACGTTGTGGGGGATTGCGA
>NZ_JAGAVR010000002.1:0-79400 GCF_017941855.1 Turicibacter sp.
AAAAAAGACTAAGTAAAATTGAAGTTTTCTTAGTCTTTGCTATATAACAAATACCCAGTCTGCAATCAGGCATTGCCCTATCAGTGGAGGAAACATAGTGAACTTAAATATATATTTTTTTCATTAATCAGCTATTCTGTTAAGCTCACTAGGACAGGGAACCCCTCACTAGTGGACGAATGCTAAGAGCTCAATTTACAATTGAGCTACTTAGCGTGAGGACTCCCCCCGCCCACCAGCGGAAGATAGCTACGAGTTCGTAAATTTCAAACTTAAGTCAATCATTTAATCTGAATTTACGGTTTCATTTAAATTAACACCAGTCTGCAACTCAGTATCACCCCACTTGTGGAGGATAGAAAAAAGACTAAGCAGAGCTTAGTCTTTTTTTCGTGGGGGCCCCCCTACTTATTCTCGATGTTCCCGACGTTTTTGATTTGTATTGATAATCTTCCATCTGGCATGTTGATGACTTCGATGTAGTCTTTGTTGTTGTAGTAGTCGAGTGGGATGGTGATTTCGATTCCTGTGTCTGTTTTGATTTTTTGTGTTTTCTTCAGTGGCATTTTGACCCAGTTTGTGTTTTGTACTGGTTTTTTGATTCCGTGATCTTCTTCGATTTGTGTCACGTATGTTAGTTTTGCTTCTGGAACTTGGTAGAAGACTTCTTCTGCGACTTCTTTTAGGTCAAGGTCTTTTCCTTCGTTAATGGTTTCTTTGATGACACGTTCTAAGGCCGGTACGACTTCTAATTTATCTAAATCATGATTTTTGATGACTTCATCTGCCACAATACGTGCTTTTTTTACAGCTTCTTTTACGGAGATTTCAGTTTTACATCCTAAGATTTTATCCGCATAAAGGAATGTGTCGTCATCAACTGTTACTGTCATATTTTCTAAAATTGTCAGTGTTAGTTTATCTAAACTAATTGCAAAGAAGTTTGCGCTACTTAAACTAGCTGCTGGAATAATTGCTTGATGGACAATTAGGTTGTTTTGAATTCCGGTTTCACTTTGATTAACGTGGTGAACCATCCCCTCTTTACACGTTAGCTCAAGCCCTACGACATAGTCTTGATCTGAAATGGTTACTTCGCATAAAAATAAATCAGTTGATGTAAAAATCTCGTAACGATCTTTAATATCAAATCGCTTCGCTGCAATTTTCTCTGCAAATTCTGAAAACTCAATTGCACGATTACGATAATCTAAAAATAGCTGACGCGCTTCACTGTCTTCCTTAAACACAGCAGGACGTCCCCCAGCATTTTTCATACACTTCTCAATATTTTTCTCTAAAAAGTGGTATGCCCCATCCACTGTATCATCAATCGGACGCTCTGTTGGCATGAACATCTGATGAACATTATCTAACAAATATAAATAACAACTCTTAACATTTACCGCCATTTCTTTCACCTCTTTATAATCATACCTACAAGTATACAATAAAATTAAGGTCAACATAATACATAAATTGTCGTAAAGGTAAATAAAAAAAGCTAGGTTCTCCCTAACTTTCTTTATAATAAGATTGGCACGACTCACATCTACAACGCCTTACATCATAAATATATTGATAAAGATTTAGCTGCGCAGGCTTTTTAAGGCAATCAATGTCGAACCACTTGCTATCACCCGTAATCTTATCATAGACATCGCCCTTAAGTCGAAAGTTATTCTTTTCAATCCAAAATTTTTTACCTACCTCATCTCCTGCTGTAAGTCTAATCATCACTAAATATTTAAAAGCCTCACTACAACGTAACAATCTATTAAACAAATCAACTCCATGACCATGATGAGGCATTGAAACTTGAAAAAACTGAATCATTAAATAAGATAAATATTCATGATCCTGATCAAAATAAACTCGTAACTGCATCGTCCATAAATAGCCTTCATTATTTCCCATCACCTCTATAAAATAACCATACTCAGTTTCATCCCATACTAAATCATAAATCACATCTGATTCTTGCTTTAAAAGCTCAATAAATAATTCAACCTCTCCATCGTATCACCCCTAAACTTAGTTTATGAAAGCGAATACGAAGATAAAACAAAAAGCAAAGCATAGTGCTTTGCTTTTAATGATAAGATTGACATGAATTACAATTACAAGGTTTGATAACATAAACAAACTTATAATTTTTTAGCATCTGAGGTATTTTTTCACAGTCTTGATTAAGTGCTAACTCTTCTGTTTTCTCTAACTCTTGAAATCCTTGTTTCTTCCAAAAACTCACCGCAGTTCGAACAGAACGTAATCGAATCATACTTAGCCCACCAAATGCTTGAGTACAATTTAATAAATGCTCAAATACTTTAGATCCATTCCCTTGATACATAGGTAAAGTAGCAAACTTATGAATTTTAATATATGTAATTTTTCGTTCAAATTGCGGACTTTGATTTGGATAATACAATTCTAACTGAAATAACCAATTTAATCGACCATTATCAAAGTGATACTTCACTTCATAGCCGTATCGTCTCATATATATTAACAACCGCACATTTTCATCTAATAATTCATCTAATCCTTTTTTCCATTGAACACAAAAATTGGCAACCTCATCTGTGACTAACTCAGCTAACTCATTGAAATCTCTAATCGCACGATGATTTACCGAAATATTCATTAGATCCCCCTCCCACGCCACGACTTTTTCCTTGATCCCTTTATTATATTCCAATGCTCTTATTCTTCTACAACATTTCACTTTAGAAAGCCACAAAATATAGAACATATCCTAGATCTATAACCTTAAAAAAATTAATTACTAAATATACTTTCTATTATATATATCTATTTTTTCACGCTTAAACAGCTTTTAATTGGTCTAGAACTACCTATGGCAAGCTCATTATCAAAATGCTCTATGACTCAATATTGAAAACAAAAATGTCTTAGATTAATAAAAAAAAGATTAAAACTCGAAAGTTTTAATCCCTTATCCCTTAACTACAAACTCGACGTCCGTATCCAAATTCTACTGTTTCATTATACTTGCGATTTTTGAATCCAGCAAAATTTAATCCCTCATTTTTAAACCCATGTTTTCTTACAACTAAACGTTCCCCTTTACAAAACACTTTTCCTTGTGTTGGCTTCACTAAAGCCTTGGCAACATGATTATTTGTTTGATAGGTTGCAATTGATACTCGTCCTTTCATATCTTCATCCCCTTATATGTTATTTTTTTCACAAATCAATACTACCACATAATTGAAAATAAAAAAAGAGTTCTCCGTGATAAAATTCACGAAAAACTCAAGTGTGTGTATAGATTAAGTTAATTAAGCGATAATTTCATTAACGCGAGATAATACATCTTCTTTAATTTTTGCTACTTGCTCATCTGCTTTTTCTAATACATCAGCAACAACACCGATATAAACTTTAGCTTTTGGCTCAGTTCCAGATGGACGTAAAACAAACCAAGAACCATCTTCTAATGTATATTTTAAGACATTTGATTTTGGTAAGTCAATTGCAGTTGTTGTATCATTTTTTAAATCTGTATGAATAGATTCTTTGTAATCTTCTACCGCCACAACATCTTTACCTGCAACTGTTAAAGGTGTGAATTCACGGAATTCAGCTAAAATCGATTGAATTTTATCTGCTCCTTCTTTACCTTTTAACGTAATATTGACTAACGCTTCGCGGTAGCATCCGTAAGTTTCATATAACTCCATTAAAACATCATATAATGTTTTTCCATTTTGTTTATAATAAGCTGCTGCCTCAGCACACATTAAAACAGATTGTACAGAGTCTTTATCGCGTACGAAATCTCCAATTAAATAACCATAAGACTCTTCATACCCGAATACATATTCATAATCAGTATCTTCAAGCATACGAGCTTGCTCACCGATAAATTTGAATCCTGTTAACGTTGAAACCACTTCAAATCCATAAGAACGTGCAATAGCCGCTCCCATATCAGATGTTACAATCGTATTGAATACTTTACCTTTAGCTGGTAACGTTCCATGAGCTTTCTTTTGAGATAAAATATAATGAATTAAAATAGCACCTGTTTGGTTACCTGTTAATAACACATATTCCCCTTCAGGATTTTTAACAGCTAAACCTACGCGGTCTGCATCTGGATCCGTTGCAATTAAAATATCTGCATCAATCTCATTCCCTAAAGTAATCGCCATTTCAAACGCAGATGCTTCCTCTGGGTTTGGAGATTTTACAGTTGAGAAGTTTGAATCTGGAACACATTGTTCTTCTACAACATGTAATTGGTCATATCCACACTCAGTTAACACACGGCGAACTGGAATATTCGCTGTTCCATGTAATGGTGTAAACACGATTTTTAAATCTTTTTTATTACAATCTGGATTAATTTCTAATGCTTTAACACGCTCTGTATACACATCATCAATTTCAGAACCAATGATTTCAATTAATCCAGCCGCTTTTAATTCTTCTTCAGATTTTACTTCAATCTCAAACACATTCTCAATCGCATCCACTAATGCAATCACTTGATCTGCTTCAGCAGGAACTAATTGACAACCTGTTTCATCATAAATTTTATATCCATTATACTCAGGCGGATTATGAGAAGCTGTTACCACAATTCCTCCTACCGCATTTAAATAACGAACAGCAAATGATAACTCAGGAGTTGGACGTAATGATTCAAACACATACGCTTTGATTCCATGAGAAGCCATCACTTTAGCTGACTCCATTGCAAATTCTGGTGAGAAATGACGGCAATCATAAGCAATCACCACTCCACGTTCCTTAGCATCTTCACCTAAACCTAATAAATACTTTGCAAATCCTTCATTTGCTTTACGAATTGTATAAATATTCATACGGTTTGTACCAGGTCCAACAACCCCACGCATTCCCCCTGTACCGAACTCTAAGTTACGATAAAAAGCATCCTCTTTTTCTACTTCTGTCATGTTTTCTAATTGTTCTTTTAAATAAGACTCTAAATTTTCTTGTCCCATCCAGTTATTGAATTCTGTTTCAAAAGACATAGCTCACCCTCCATATTCATAATTTAACTGATAGTTATTATATCATAATAATAACCAAAAAATAATATAGACTATTTTAAAAATACCGACAAACTTCTTACTTAAAAGTCATCGAATAACTCACCTCAAACATCGAATGAGGTTCAATGACTTGAATTCCCTTCTTACTCATCAGTTCTTGTGGCTCACCAACCGTATCCGCCACTCCATACCAAGGCTCGATACAAACAAAATCTGCAATCTCACCTAAAGCATTAATTGGCGACCAAATTCCAACATACGGGAATCCATCAAAACGTACAACCACTTCACGTTCATGATTATAACATCCAAGCGTGATAGCCGCTTCATTTTCAATAATTAACGTCGGATACTCTTCAAATAACTCTTTACTTAACGGTAATAACTTTAATTTATCAATAATTTGTTCCTTCTCTTCATACACACGGCCAGTTTCATTGTCAAATAAATACGTCGAAATTCCTTCATTTGTCTCAAAATGAAGATAATAATCACTGTATTCATCATCAGACGCCAACTTTGTACTAAAAGCAGGATGGGCTCCAATTGAAAATGGCATCACTTCCTCGTTATGATTCAACACCTGCCATTTTACAGCTAACGTCTCATCCTCTAATACATATCCAATACGTAAAACAAAATTGAATGGATACATCTCACGTGTCACATCATTTGCCTTTAGTTCAAACCAAACAGTATCAGATCCTTGTTCTACTAATTCAAACTCTAAATCACGGGCAAATCCGTGTTGTGATAATGAATACGACTTTCCATCATATAAATACTGATTCTTTGCTAGTCTACCCACAATTGGAAATAAAATCGGCGATGATTTTGCCCAAAACGACGGATTTGAATCCCATAAATAATCAATCTCATGCCCTAAATGATAAACTCGCTTTACTTCGGCTCCAAGAGTACTAATTTCCACTAATAATTTTTCATTCTGAATTTGAATCATTCTATCCCTCACCTACTTCATCTAAACTATTATTTCACATCATGAAATCGCTATTTTATTATATCATAATTTTTACTAAATGCGATTTTTTTATCAAATATAGGGCAAACTACAAAAAAGGAGGTCATATCTATGACAAAAGAAAAATTTGTCGCTGTCCGTCGTAACAACGATGGCGACCTTGTAGCTTTCAAATCAAACACAGGAAAAGAATACGATTACGAAACAGCCAAAGAACTTTGTGAAAAAGGACTCATCGAAAACGCTCAAACCTTCAAAGGTAAAGGTGGTGGTACCTATATCCGCGGGGTTGTCGATGGTGATAAAGATAACAACCTATCAAACTTACCAAACTTCTAATTTCCGAGGAAATATTCCAAAAGCACTGACTAATCAGTGCTTTTTTTCTTCAAAATAATTGTTACTCCTACACTAATCATAAGGTACACCATACTTACTACTATCAAATCAAAAATCGCTGGTCTAGCTTTAGGATAAAATATCATCAACTGATCCACTAAATACTTCACAATAAAAGGGGGGATAAGCCAAACACTTGAAACTTTTATCCAATATATCTCCTTATAAGTCAGTTTTTCATGAATCACTATAAATAATATAATCGTCACAATTTGAATAACCCACCCTATTGTCACTAACATAAAACTTTTAAAAGTCCCCCACATCATAAAAGAAACAACTAAACCGATTACCATCATACCAATTAATACAGGCAAACACTTTCCTTGATTAGTCGGCTGACATTTTAAATCACCACGTAATAAGGAATCAATTGAAACATTAAAAACCTCTGCCAACCTAACTACATGCTCTGTATCTGGAATGGCATCTCCTAGCTCCCATTTAGAAATTGCCTGTCTTGAAACATTGAGTTTCATTGCCAACTGCTCTTGTGATAACCTTTCCTCTTTACGGAGTTGTACAATTTTTTCACCTAACATCATCTCAAACACTCCTTTCTTTCACTTACAACCATACTAGATTTCCCTACACTAAGCTACCATCTCAACCTTGAAAACCTCGCAACTCAAAGTTGCATAAATAAAAAAAGTGACAATCGTCACTTTTTTCTATTCTTCATCACGTAAAACCCAGTCTGCTCCTTTAAATGGTTCAACTGTCCATAAATCTAAGAAACTTTGTTGACGTAAAGCCTCATAAGCTAAAATAGCCGCTACATTTGAAACATTTAACGAACGAACTTTATTTGTCATTGGAATACGGAAACAGTTTTCAAAATAAGGACGCAAAATCTCCTTCGGAATACCGCAACTCTCTGCTCCTAATACAATGTAATAATCTTCTTCAGGATTTGAAAAATCCATCTCCGTATGATTCTTTTGACCATAACGCGTACAGAAACAGAACTTTCCACCTTTATTTTTTTCAACAAATTCGTCCCAGTTCTCGTAAACGACATAATCCACTTCATTTACATAATTTGCACCTGCACGTTTAATACTTTTTTCATCAAGTGTGAATCCCATTGGTTTAATTAAATGTAACTTAATATCCGTCGCTGCACAAGTACGCATAATATTACCCGTATTTTGTGGAATCTCTGGATTAAATTGTACTAAATGAATTGCCATTTGCCTCACCTCTATTTTATTTTATCACAACCAAATTTAGAAAGGAACCTTACTTCTTCTCTAACTCTTCGTAAGCTACAATAGCCGCTTCTCTCAACCAGTCTGGTGCTTGTCCATCTCGTAATTTTGCTATCTCTGGCAGAGCCTCTTTATACTTATAAAAACTAGCATTAAACATCGCATTACGTTTCAAAACCGAGACACCTCTCCAAGAGCCTGCTAAATGACCATACTTCTGTTTAAACTCTTTATTACTCATCTTCAAAATTTCATCAATCTTTGGAAACTCTACACCTGTTGGCTCCATCTTCTCATGCAAATGAAAATCCACTTCACGATTATACGGACAAGCCTCCTGACAAATATCACATCCATAAATATTTTTACTAATTTTCTTATACAACTCTGGATCTAAGAACTCCTTAGACTGCGTCACATAAGATAAACATCTCTTTTCATTCAAGCTTCCATCAGGTTGAATCGCCTTAGTCGGGCAGGCTCTTACACAACGATCACACGTTCCACACTGACGCTCGATTGGATTATCACTTGGAAACTCATAACTAACTAATAACTCTCCTAAATAAAGATAACTCCCAAACGTCTCATTGATAATCGAACTGTTCTTCCCACTAAACCCAATTCCAGAACGTAAGGCAACTGCTCGATCATTAAAAACACCCGTATCAACACTCACAATCACCTCAATGCCAGGAATTTCTTTCTTCAGCCACTCTTCAAGCAACTGAAGCTTTTCCCCAACAATCACATGATAATCAACACCCCATGACGAACGCGAAAACTGCACATAAGGATCCTCTTTATCTTGTACCGGAAACTGAGTATTTCTCGGATAACTGACACCAATTGAAATAAACGTTTTAGCGTTTTCCATTGATAACAGAGGATTTGTCCGTTCTAGGATACTCCCCTTAGTTAGACCAGACGACCAACCAAGCTCATCACGCCTTCTAATTTCATCAGCCAACTCTAAAAAAGGATCGACACTACAAAATCCAATCACATCAATTCCAATTGACTTACTATATTCAATCAACTTATCTTTCATTAAATCACCTACTATCTATCTCCTCTACTTTACCTATAAAGTCAGAAAAAATCAAACAATATTAAACTAATTTTTTTGCTATGAAAAACTTAATTGAATCTATCGTATTATAAGCTAAAACTTTAGTTCCTAAACAAAAAGAGATACCCGAAGGTATCTCTTGAAATTTTTATCCTTTGTTTGCCCCTGCTGTAATACCTTCGATAAGGAATCGTTGCATTGACACATAAAGAATTGTAATTGGAACGGCAACAAGCACACATCCTGCCGCGAACATTGTAAAGTTATTTTGATTTTGTCCGTTAATCATATCATATAAACCAACTGCTAACGTTAACTTAGAGTTTGTTGAAATGATCATACGAGGGAAGATAAAGTCCATCCAAGGTGCCATGAACTGAGTGACAGCAACGAATGAAATGATAGGTTGTGCAAGAGGGAAAATAATCTTGAAGAAGATTTGAGCTTTCGTTGCACCGTCAATCATTGCCGACTCATCTAACTCTTTTGGAATTGAACCTAAATACCCTTTGATTAACCATGTATTCATTGGAATTTGTCCAGCAGCATAACATAAGATTAATGCCCAGTGGTTATCTAACATGTTGAAAGTTAAGAATAAAATGTAAAGAGCTGTCATCCCCATGAATGAAGGGAACATTTGAAGTACTAATACTGAAATTAACGCTGGTTTTTTACCTTTGAAACGGAAACGTGCAAAGATATATCCCATACTAGTTGATAAAGCAACAGATAAAATCATGTTAATAACAGCAATTTTTAATGTATTTAAATACCATTGTGCAAAGTTAGTTTCCTTAAATAATCGGAAATAATGTTCAATCGTTGGATTTTCAGGGAATGGTGTTGCAGTTGCAAGAGATGAACCTTGGTTAAATGATGAACCAACAATCCAAACGATCGGGAATAAAACTATAATACACATGAAAATTAATTCTAAATAAATTAAGATTGTATAAGAAATCTCTTTAATTTTACTCATTGTATTTATTTTTGAAGATGCTTTAGACGCCATTTCCTAGTCCTCCTTAAACGCAGCCGTTCTCGTGAAGTTCCATGCAGAGAAAGTACCGATGATTAAGAAAATAATAATCGACATTACTGATGCCATGTTATACATACGATAATCGAGCGTTAATTTATAAATCCATGAAATTAAGATATCTGTATGTCCTGCGTAGATAAAGTTTGGATTAACAGGTCCCCCTTGAGTTAAGAAGTAAATTAATCCGAAGTTATTAAAGTTACCCGCAAATGACATAACTAATAAAGGAGCTGTCGAAGCAAGTACTAAAGGTAATGTAATTTTCCAGAACTGCTGACGTTCATTCGCTCCATCTACCTCAGCTGCTTCATAAATTTCTTTTGAAATTGACGTCATAATACCTGACATTAAAGCCATGAAGTATGGGAATCCTAACCACAATCCAATACCTAAAATTGTTAAACGTGGAATCCAAGGATTTGAAGAATCTGTTAACCAATAAATTGGAGAATCTATGATTCCTGCTTGCATTAAATATTTATTGATAGGACCAAATTGTCCATTAAATAATTGTTGGAAGTTTAACTGCGAAATTAAGGCTGGTACTGCCCATGGTAAAATTAAAATACTACGCCAGATTTTTTTACCTACAACGCGTTTATTATTTAAAATTACCGCTTGGAATAATCCTAAGAAGAATGGTGCTGCAGTCGAAATCACTGCGAAAATAATTGTCCATAAGAATACATTCCAGAAAGTATAGAACCAAATATTCCCACCGTCAGCAGTAGAAGAAGCGGTTTCGCCAATTGTAAATAAGAATTTAAAGTTTGCTAATCCAACCCAGTCAACTAGTTTAGTTGGTGGTAAATGCGCACTATTGTAGTTTGTAAATGCTACTAAGAATGCAAAGATGATTGGCATGAATGAGAACATTAATAACATTAATGTTGAAGGAACGATTACAATATATTCAAATGCATGTTCCCATGTTTGAATTAACCATTCTTTACTCGACATTACTTCGCCTGTCTCATTAATTAATTCTGCTGATTTGTATGCATCTCGAATATTTACAACATAAATCACTGTAAATACAACTAAGATGATTGCTGCAATAATACCTTGAATTAATAACATAACTGAGTGATCCCCGGGCGTTAACCCGCTCTCAGTTAACATTGAAGTTTGTGTACCTAATGTAATTAAACCCCAAAGTCCTTTTCCGAAGAAACCTGTACTTTCACGGAATGAAAAGGCCCCAGTAAAATAATTTCCTGTTAGCAATTCTGCTCCAACTAAAAATGCTTGGAAAACAAAGAATAAAACTGCTTTTAACCATTGTTTATTGTATGCTTGGCCTGCCCCCCATACAAAAACTGATAATAATGCTGCCAATTTTGGCTTTTTCATTCTCTCCACCTGCCTACGATGATATTTGCTTTACACCCGCGGTATTAGCCTTACCCCTCTTCACTTACTCCCAATAATTTATTTACAATCAACTTTAAAAGACAAATAAACTATTGGGAAGTAAATGAACGTAATTTGCTTCCCCCTCGGTGCTATAGCTATATGATAACGTTTTATTTTACTAAATGAAACCGTGTAACCAATTACATAATATTTTTTTTTGAAAATTATACCTGATTACTATTGAAACCATCATTTTTCCATATCTAAATATCTCGTATTTTCGCATAATGTGTCTTTTTTTCTTTTGTTTCAATAAAAGAAAAAGAAAAATTGTTGAATTAAAATCAATAAAAATTTCCAAAAAAATGACGGTATACCATATTTATTACATACTTAAAAATCACTTTAATTTATCTCCCTTTTAGTATGTGATTTTAGTGAAGAGAGAACATCTTTTATCATGCCCCCAAAAGACATTTAACCTCTTTTCTGTTACCTTATTAATGACTAAAAGAACAATTAAAACAAAAAATTTTAATCGCTACTCCATATTTTATCAACTATCTTTCCCTATTAAAGTTGCATATCTTTTATAATAACCATACTGAAGGAATGATACCTATTTAAACTCTTCCAGACTGATTTCAGGCGATCTACTAACGTATATTAAAAATTGTGTCATTCTATCTATTCAATTAAGGGGTTTTTCCTGTCCATTTAGAGCTTGAAAAGAAGCATGGATAGCCTCTCAAATCTTACTGGTAGCTATTTTTAATATGTCATATACAGCTTAAACTACCTTCTAAGTGTATCACCTGAATTCATGGCAACTTAAGATCACAATCTGAATTTAATCTTCATACCTTAAATAAAGAACAAATCACTTACTTAAAATAAGATATCTCCTAATTCCCCCTTCCAACTTTTAAAAATCATTCTCTTTCTATCTAAAATAAACTAACTATGACCTACTATCTAACTGATTCTTCCTCCACTAATTGTTCATTAACTCCTCTATTTTTATCTTATGACAGATTGTAATATTAAGTGCGACACAAAAAAACTCATAAATAGGATCTTTGTTATAGAATGAAGTTACCACACAAAATTCTTAACAAGGAGATCTATTTATGAGTTATAAACATCTTAACACATTTGAGCGCACACGTATAGAAGTTCTTTCAAAAATGGGCTATTCAACGAGACAAATCGCTCAACAACTAAATCGCCATCATTCAACGATTGCTCGTGAACTGAAACGAAATACTCAAAAGACGTATCAGGCTGAGTTAGCAGAAGAATTAGCTGGACAACGTCGATTAAGTTGTCGTTGTCCAGAGAAGAAATCTGAACAAGTCATTCAGACCATCCAACATTATTTAAAGTTAACCTGGTCGCCTGAACAAATTTCTAATACCGTTTTAAAGGGTGTTCTTTCATTTAAAACCATTTATCGTTGGATTTATGATGAAACCATTTTGTTAGGAGATTTAAGTTGTTTAAGACAAAAAGGAAAGCGACGAAAACCACGAGAAACACGCGGACGATTTAACATTGGAACGTCGATTCATCAACGTCCCAAAGAAGTAAAAAGACGTGAAACGTTTGGGCACTGGGAATTAGATACGGTTGTTTCAAGTCGTGGAAAGAGTAAAGGTTGCTTGGCGACCTTTGTTGAACGTCAAACACGTTTTTATGTGGCCATTAAAATAGAAAATCGCTCAGCAACAGAAATGTACCGAGCGATTAGTGAGTTATATAAACTCTTTCCTAAAGACACCTTTAAAACTTATACGGTTGATCGAGGAAAAGAGTTTGCTTGTTATTCCAAAGTAGAAGCTGATTTAAAGGTTCCTGTTTACTTCGCAGATGCCTATTCGTCTTGGCAAAGAGGAAGTAATGAAAATGCCAATGGTCTTCTTCGAGAGTTTTTCCCGAAGAAGACAGATTTAGCACGAGTCAGTGACGAAGAGATTAATGAGGCACTCTGCCTCATTAATCATCGACCACGAAAATGTTTAGGGTGGAAAACTTCATTCGAGCTATTTCATGAGAAACTGTCGCATTTGTATTGACAATTCGTCTTTTTGAAAAAAGCTTAAATTAAATTAAGAATTAGGCTTCTACGACTTTAGCTGTAATTAATGGTAACCATTCAACAACAGTTTGAATGATGACTTCGTCTTGAATTTGATTAATATAAATACTTCTGATGATAAAATGACAATTTTTTTGAATTTGATATTGAACATTTTCCAGTTATTTTAATAAATTTTGCAGGTTAGTCATTTCTGAATTTGATTACTGTAATTAAAAATAATGGCTTGAATAGCTACTTGAAAGGATAATTGAATTGCTGTAAAATCTTGAATTTTCGTTGATTAAGGGTGACGTTATAGCTATCTTTAAGAATCATACGTTATTGATTAATTTGAAAGGGTTGAAGGGATTCAATCCTTTTTTGAATCCTCTTAACGTTCTCATCGTTACCATTAAAATTAAAGGCAATCACAATAGCATTAAGAGCAATTTGAAGAACGATAAGAATGAATCATTTTGGTTGTGAAATAGTTGCAGAATTAGAATCTTTAATGAAAATCCTTTGTGATTGAGCTTGTATGATTTCTGTCGTTATTTGAACAGATTTAATTGGACGGTAGTCTGGATATTTAAAATATACAGGTTTTAAAAACTTTGGAGTGTGAATATCCAGAAACTCTTTTTAGAGGGAGAAAGGATGAGACATCCTAAACGAGATTTAAAAAGAAGGAAGGTTTGAAAATAAGTAAAATTATGTTAAACTATTAGAGACTGATGAAGAATTTATCAGAAAGAGATAATAGTAAGCGAATAATTAGGGTAGCTTATTTATAGTAGAGGTGTAAATCAGAAAGGATGAAGGTCATGAAAGTATTAGTAACTGGAGGAGCTGGATACATTGGACGAACAGTTGTATCAGCACTTGAAGAAAATGGGCATATCCCAATTATTTTGGATTCATTAGTGACAGGGCGTCTTGAATATACGGAAGGAAAAATCTTCTATAAAGGAGATATCGCGGATCGTGATATTTTGGCGCAAATTTTTAAAGATCACCCAGAAATTAAACATTGTATTCACTTTGCAGCTTTAATTGTCGTGCCAGATTCAGTGGCTAATCCTTATGAATATTACACGGAAAATGTTGCAAAATCACTAGATTTATTTAAAAATTTAAATGAGTTTGGATGTAAAAATGTTATTTTCTCATCATCAGCATCAGTTTATGATGTAGTTGAAGGATTCAAAGTAACAGAATCAGCGCCATTAAAACCATCAAGCCCTTATGCACGCACAAAATTTATGATGGAAATGGTGTTAGAAGACTTCTGTCGTGCGTATGGAATGCACGGAATTGCACTTCGTTACTTTAATCCAATCGGGGCAGATCCAAAATTACGTTCAGGCGCACATGTTCAATTTCCTTCACACGTATTAGCGAAATTATTAGAAGCGGCATCAAGTGAAGACGCATTATTTAATATCACAGGTGTTAACTGGCCAACACGTGATGGATCAGGAATCCGTGACTATATCCATGTCTGGGATTTAGCGATGGCACACGTTAAAGCGGTTGAAAACTTTGATCAAGCATTCGCTAAATCAGAAAATCCAGAAGAATCATACTTAGTGATTAATATTGGAACAGGAAACGGGGTAACGGTTAAAGAACTAGTTTCAATTTTTGAAGGGGTCTTAGGCCGTCCTGTCAATAAGGCGGAAACAGAAGCACGCCCTGGAGATGTGGCAGGTGCTTATGCAAGCTGTGACCGTGCTAAAAACTTAATTGGTTGGGAAGCACAGTACTCAATTGAAGATGGAATTCGCGATGCATTCCGTTGGGATGAAATCCGTGAAACGATTTTAAATTATAATTAAGGTAAAAATCCCTCAAGGTTGATTGAGGGATTTTTAAATCAAATAGAGGTAGAGATATGAAACGGTTTATCAAATGGGGAGCGATGATTGCTTGGATGATTGTCATTTTTAGCTTTTCAGCGCAAACCGGTGAACAATCTTCACAAAGTAGTGGACTCATTGAGCGATTATTAGCTCAGTTTAGTTTTATGCCGAATCAAATCTTTGGCCTAGACATCCAATTTATGATTCGTAAAACTGCTCATTTTTCAGAATATTTTATTTTATATTTATTGATATTTAATGTCATCAAGGAATATCAACCAAAGAAACAATCACTTGCCTTTAGTTTAGTTGGTGTCTTTTTATACGCGTGTAGCGACGAGATTCATCAGGCATTCGTTCCAAGTCGTGCCTGTTTATTTACCGATGTTTTAATTGACACGGCAGGTGGAACCCTGGCGATGATTCTAGTGGCACTCCTAAAGCGAAATAAAAAGGTTTAAAGTTTGTGTACACTTTAAACCTTTTTATTTTGGTGGAGAACTATAAGTGTCAGATTGAACAAAATGAGTAGAGTTTAATTTTTCACTTGCTTCGGGACAACACGTCATCAATATTTCTTGCATCTGGGCCATTGTTTTTTTCATCTCTGCTAATTCTTTTTTTAATTCTTCTTTTTCAAGATCAGCTACCTTATCACTTCGACGATCTTGTAAGACCTGAAGATAGAGACCTTGAGCGGCGATATACTCTATATTCGTTCCAATCGATTCGAGAAAGACCCCAATGATATTTTGCTCATCTGGGTATTCGGCCTCCTTAGCAATGAGTACCGCAATTAGAATACTTAAAATCCAAAAGGTATACGGATCAAGAGATAGGAGATAAGGGAGAAATTTAGGACATTCTGGTGGAACAAGATCTTCGGCATCAAGGGTTTCAAACGAAGCTGCTGACTCATTCTCAAGTCCAATATCAGAAACAGGTGGTGGTGGTGGGGGTGTTGGAGGAGTTACACGCATAAAAAATCCTCCTTTAAAAGAGATTTTAAATTAGGTAATATCGTGATAAACAAAGAAATGGACGATACCCTAATTTTAGTTTATGTTTAGGTAGGGGAACGGTGAATAACAAAAGACATGATTCCAAAGAATCATGTCTTTTGTTATTAAAGTTGACGATTATAAAATTGAACAAATTGACTAATTTCGTCGTAAAGTAATCCATTATCGACAATATACCAACTGCCTTCGATATTTTTTAGTTTAAACGTGTTAATCATTTCGGTTGAATCTAAGTCCTCACACGAATTATTAATCATCTCATTCATGGTTGTCATGAGCGAGGTTTTCGCATTAAAGTCTTCGACATTCGTTGAGGCATAATGTTGACGATAGACTGAAATGACGTCTGGTAATGATAACTCGAGGAGTTCAGTGTAATTAGGAATGGTCATTTTAACAGCGACAGTTGCATCTTCGTTAACTTGCTGAACTTCTAAGATTTCATAAGTGGAGTTATTAACAATTGCCGCTAAATAATGAAGAATCAAAAAGTTTTCGAATGGAGAAGAGGCAAAGGGGTCTGTTGCAATATAACTTGCTGTATAATCTGTCGCCATTTGAAAAGCAGTAAATTCATGATATTTTGATATGTTTTTATCTTGGAGTGAATTAAGTGCTGCGATGACTGTTTCAACCGGTTTATGATCGGAATGATTAGCGACATAAGAAACGGGATGTGTTGATCCATTTGAACGACTACATCCAATAAGGATAAACAGATAAGCGATTAAGAGGAAACGGAATTTTCGTTTCAAAATGAACCTCTCCTTTATCAGAAATATATTTTATAGTATTTACAATAAATTCAATATTATGATAAAAAAGGTTGAATAAAAATAAAAAAAATATGAGAAAAAGTTTTGTTGAAAAATGCATGAATGAGTTGAAAAAAATAGAAAATATAAGGTATACTAAGTAATATTAAATTACATATTTTGTATATTATTAAAATATCAGTTTACTTGTAGCAGATAGGGATGACGATAAATGAAAAAAATAATGTGTTGTTTATGCTTAATGATTTTATTCATAGGAAATTCTTTCGTTATGAGAGCCGATGCAAGGATATTATTAGAACAAATCAATAATAACTTACCGGATCATTCTTATTTTCAAGAGCGAGAAATACCACTAAAGTGGAACGGAAAAGAGCTAAAAGTGGTGTATTTGACATTTGATGATGGTCCAAGTAAACGAAGTGAGGAATTTATTGAGATTTTACAACGCTATGATGTCAAAGCGACCTTCTTTTATATTGGATCAAATGTTTCAAGATATCCAGACACTGTTAAAGCGGTACATGAGGCAGGTTTTTATATTGGTCTTCACTCAATGACACACGATCGTCAAATTATCTACAATCCAGATACACCTGAGGCGCTAACGCAAGAATTACTTCAAGAACAAGATTTGTTAGAGGGGATTATTGGGGTTCGACCGACTTTGTTTAGACCACCTTATGGAAGCGTTCCAGGCATTACACCAGCGATGGCTGATTCATTGATTGAGCATGACTTTAAAATATGGGACTGGACCATCGACTCGAAAGATTGGAAACAAAAATCAGCTAATGAAATTTTAGAAACCATCAAAAAACAAACCAATGCTCCGGTTGAAATTGTTTTAATGCATGAAAAAGAACTAACGCTTGAAGCATTGGCAAACATCATTGAATTTTATCAATCTCAAGGATATGAATTTAGAATGTATGATTCAAATCACCATCTAATCAATAATTTTTTAAAAGACAATAGACTTTAATGGAAAAATTTTTAAGGATAAATGGTAATGATGTATGTTAATTTTAAAATTGGATAAAATAAACAATAAGTTTTTGAAGTATTAAAGGAGCGTTGAATGCAATGAAAATAACGAGAATTATACCGATTTTATGTTTGTTACTTTTAGTAGGTTGTGGAGGTAAGGGCGAAACACAGGTTTTTACGATTTTAAATGATCAAATTGTCAGTCAAAATAAATGTAATGAAAATAATACCCAATTAACTGATTTAATGGCTAAAGAAACAGAGATTTATAATCGTATAATTGAAAAAGGAACAGATTCTTTTGATGATATCAAAGGATTTGTTGAAGAAGGCCAACAAAATGTTGAAAATAGTAAACAATTATTAAGTGAATATGATTTATGTATTCGTGGTGCCTTAGTTGATCAAAATAAGTTAATAAAAGAAAAGGATAAAGTAAAAGATAGTACAGCTTTACAAGAGGCAACGATGTTAATTGAACAATATACGATTTATGAATCAAGTTTAGTGGATTATGTCGAATCATTAATCCGTTTAAATGAGGCTCAAGCTCAATTTTATAATCAGTTGAATGAATCAACGGATATTCAACAAATGGAAGCTCTTGTGACAAATATTAATACAGCCATTGATGAGGCTAATATAGCCTCTGAAACTCATCATGATGCATTAATTGCGTTTAATGAGTTATATAGTAACTATTATGAAACCTATATTCAATAAAAAAGTGAAAGGAGGGATTTGAGATGGAGATTGTTTTAGCAAGTACTCAAAAGCATTTTGCAGATGTATTTCGAATTCGTACGAATGTCTTTATTGGAGAACAGCATGTTCCAGCACAGGAGGAAATTGATGAATTAGATCAATTTGTACCTATTTTAGTGGCATATGAGGGGGATATGGCGTTAGGCACAGCTCGTGTGATTGAAACAAAAGAAGGATATGCCAAAATTGGTCGAGTGGCTGTCTTAAAGGAAGCGCGTCAAAAAGGCGTGGGGCGTGCCTTAATGATGGCAGCTATGGAATATATTGAAGATAAGATGTCAGTGAATCAGATTAAACTAGATGCTCAGATTAGTGCCCAAAAATTTTATGAGTCTTTAGGATTTATAGCTCACGGTGAAGTCTTTTTAGATGCAGGAATTGATCATATTTCAATGGTTAGATTTATTAAAAGATAAAAAAAGCAATGGATGCAGGGCATCTATTGCTTTTTTTAAGTAAATGAAAGTTGTGTAGAGGAAGTCAAAGAAGAAGGATTAATATGATAAGCCTGTAATTCGGGTTGGCTATTTAACAGTTGGATAAATTCTGTAAATTTGTCTGCATGGTTTGCAATATAGCTTAAACGCTCTTGAATTTCGTTTTCTGTTAGCGGGCGCAGTGAATATTCTAAAATAAACGAAGAATCATCACCAGTTGTAAAACAAACTTCATATTCACAATGAACTCTTTCAATAATATGCGATCTTTTTACGAATCCAAATCGTTCAATTCCCAAATCTGAACGGTGAAGATCTTTGTTTTTGAAAGCTATTTCTTGGACAAATTGAAAAGATTTAAATATAGGTTGTGGTTCTAACATGTAACATCCTCCTGAACTTGTATCATCATGAAAACATTTTTCCATATTTAGTATACTAAAAAGAGGTTGTCGGATGATGTAAAAAGTGCGAAAATATGTAAGTACTATATGACAAAAAACGACATGAATAATTTTTTATGAGCTCGTTAAAAATATAGTATCAACATTAATCGATGCTAATAAAGTTTTTATTGGCAAAATAGATGAAGTTTTTGTTAGAGAGAAGGTAAGAAATATGTCTCAACGTCAAAGTGGTAAATTGACTTTAATGTCATTAATACTGATGATTTTTACGTCAGTTTTTGGATTTGCGAATATGCCACGTGGTTTTTATTTAATGGGATATGCTGCTATTCCCTGGTACTTGATTGCAGCCATTACGTTCTTTATTCCATTTGCATTTATGATTGCTGAATTTGGAGCTGCGTATAAAGATTCAAAAGGTGGTATTTATTCGTGGATGGAAAGTTCAGTCGGGCCACGTTATGCATTCGTCGGTATTTTTATGTGGTATGCCTCTTATGTAGTTTGGATGGTCAATGTGGCCTCAACTCTTTGGATTCCACTTTCTAATGCCATATTTGGAAAAGATACAACCGCATCATGGGGTGTCTTTGGATTATCTAGTACACAAGTGTTAGGAATTTTAGGTGTTTTATGGTTAATTCTTGTTTTATTTTTAATTTCGCGTGGACTTGAAAGTATTAAAAAGGTTACCTCAATTGGTGGATCAGCCGTTGCGTTATTAAATATTATTTTATTAATTGCAGGCATCGTGATTTTAATTTTAAATCATGGACAATTAGCACAACCAATTCAAGATGCTGCTCATGCTTTCACTGTTTCTCCAAATGCTAAATATACAAGTAATATTGCGATTCTTTCTTTCTTAACCTTCGCAATTTTCGCTTTCGGTGGAACAGAAGTTGTCGGTGGATTAGTCGATGAAACAGAAAATCCAGAAAAAACATTCCCTAGAGGATTATTAATTGCAGCAGGTGTTATTTCACTTGGATATGTCATTGGAATTTTTATGATTGGGATTTTTACAAACTGGGATTCCGTTCTTTCCGGAACTGGGGTTAACAATGGTAACGTGACATACATTATCATGCAAAATCTTGGATATGAGCTTGGGTTGGCACTAGGATTTGCTCAAAGTACAGCCTTAACCATTGGAGCATGGGTAGCACGTTTCGTTGGATTATCAATGTTTTTAGCATTAAGTGGGGCCTTTATGACATTGTCTTATAGTCCGCTTAAACAATTAATTGAAGGAACACCTAAAAAAATCTGGCCTAAGTCAATGACCGTTATTAAAAATGGGATTCCTATAAATGCGATGCGTGTTCAAGCCGTGATTGCGATTGTTTTAATTTTATTAGTGTCATTTGGTGGAGAGTCAGCTTCAGAATTCTTTGATAAATTAGTCTTAATGACTAATGTTGCCATGACGATTCCATACTTATTCATCGCGTTTGCCTTTGCTTCATTTAAGAGACGTGATGACATTCCTAAACCATTCGTCATTTATAAAAGTAAAGGGTTAGCCATTACGATTGCGTATATTGTGACAGCAGTTGTAGCGTTTGCGAATATCTTTACAATTATTGAACCTTTAACATCTGGTGATTATGTTAAAACAATTTGGATGATAGCTGGACCATTATTATTTGGTATTATTGCTTTATTATTATATGGACGTGGAGAACGTCAATAACCAAAAAGGACCTATCAGTAATGATAGGTCCTTTTTTTATTCTCCAGCAACTATTAATGATTTAATGTAAAGACTTGGTGATCCAATATTTGATGGTCCAAAATCTAAATCATTTCCAATAGCTTCAATTTGTTGAAGAAGATCAAAGAAGTTTCCTGCAATGGTGATTTCATGAATAGGATCATCTAATTTTCCGTCTTTAATCAGAAATCCACTTGCAGAAAGTGAAAAATCTCCTGAGATTCCATTTAATCCAGAATGTAGTCCTTGTACATCGGTAATATACAGTCCGTTTTGAATGATTGTTAATAAGTGATCAAATGAAGTTTGAGTTGGCTTGATGTACATATTAGTAGGTGAAATGTTGACAGAACTTTTAAAGCTTGAGCGTGAAGCATTTCCAGTTGGTGCTACGTTAAACGTTTTAGCTGTTGTTAAGGAGTGAAGATAGGTATTAAGCACCCCATTTGTCACGATTTCTTTTGTATACGTTGCGACGCCTTCACCATCAAATGAAGAACTTCCCATTCCATTTTCTAAATGGGGATCATCAATGATACTGACAATGGGACTTGCAATCACCATTCCAACTTTATCTTTTAAACGCGATAAATCTTTTAAAATGGCTTCGCCTGAGAAAATATCGCTCATGGCTTCTAAAATATCTCCAGCAACTAAGTTGCGAAGTAAAATCGGGTAAGTTCCTGATTTTACTTTTTTAGCGCCTAATTGAGCTAAAGCACGCGAGACGATTTTTTTAGCAAATGATTTAGGTTCATAGTCAGTAAAGTTTGTGCTAATGATGAAGTCTCCATCTGTTTTATTTTCACCATTTTCTGTGACAAGAACACTGACATACGTATAGGCGAAGTTTTGACGCTCTGATAAATCTAATCCCTTTGTATTTTTCAACATGATTTCTGAGGTACCATTAGAAAAAGCACAGTAATTAACCGATTTAACGCGAGGATCGAGTGCAAAACATTCTGATTCCACTGCTTTTAGGAAATTAATTTTTTCAAGTGGCGTTATTTCATTAAAGGCCGGATGATATAAATCAAGCGTGGTATAAAACTCATCACCACCATAAAGTTCTTCATTTTCCGATTTTTCTAAAATAATGGCATTATTAATGACACTAGAGATAATGAACGGAATGGAAGAATCATCACATTTTTCAGTATAGGTATAACCCATTTTTCCTTCATAAAGGCCACGGAAAGATAGACCTTGTGTGACAGATACTGAGTAGGAATCCACGTTTTGCTCGAACACCTTGCATGAAAAGTTATCATTTTTCACGACATAAATTTCCATATCTGTTAATCCGGCAGCATGTCCAGCTTCAAATAAAGTATTAAAGTTAATCATTGCTTATTCCCCCTTTGCTCCACCAACTGTAATTTCTTTAACACGTAGGGCAGGTTGACCGACATCCGTTGGAATTGAGCCACTTGAAGCCCCACACATTCCTTGTGCTCGTGCTAAATTTTCACCGACCATATCAATTTGATGTAAGATTTGAGGTCCATTTCCGATTAAAGTAGCTCCACGAACGGGTTCTGCGATTTGACCATTACGGATAATATAACCTTCGTTCACTGCGAAGTTAAAATCACCTGTTGCAGGATTAACAGAACCACCACCCATGCTTTTAGCATAAAGACCGTATTCAGTATTTGCGATTATTTCTGCACGTGTATGAGGTCCGTTAGCGATAAAGGTATTGGTCATACGAGAGGTTGGAGCAAATCGATAATTTTGTCGGCGTGAAGAACCGGTAGAAGCCATATTCATGCGACGCCCATTTAATTTATCAACCAGATAGCTTTTTAAAATCCCATTTTCAATTAAGACGTTACGCTGTGTTTTCGTTCCTTCATCATCGACATTCAGTGATCCCCAAGCATTTGGAATCGTTCCATCATCAATGGCTGTCACAAACTCACTGGCTACCTTTTGACCTAATTTACTAGAAAAGACCGACAAGCCTTTTGAAACGGAACTAGCTTCGAGCCCATGACCGCAGGCTTCGTGGAAAATCACGCCTCCGAACCCGTTATCAATCACAACTGGCATTTTACCACTTGGGCAAAGCCCAGCCTTTAACATCGTAACAGCTTGTCGAGCCGCATCTTTTGCATAGAATTCAAGGTCAAGATTTTCAATAAATTCAAATCCTTGATGAGCACCAGGTCCATGAGATCCTGTTTGCATCTCAGATTCATTTGAGGCAACAGCTGTGAGATACATACGTGTATATGTACGTGAGTCTTCAACAAGAGCTCCCTCAGAGTTAGCAATCAAAACATTTTGTTTTTTCTCAGATAGATTAATCGAGCTTTGAGAAATAGAAGCATCATAGTTTTTAATCCATTCACTCGCTTGCCGCATTTTTTCAATTCGTCTTGAAGCAGGAACATCTTCTAAATTTAATTTTATAAGATGTTGATTTACAATCTCTTGACGCACTAAGTTTAAGGGTTTTATAATTTGTTGACCAACTAAAGCTTGTGCAATTTCACGTGCGGTTTTGAGTAAGTTTTCGCGAGTGGAATCATTGGTGTAACCATAGACACAATTGGTTCCTTGAAACAATCGAATACCAACTCCATAGTCTTCACCACGATTAGCTTTATCCACTTTTCCTCCCACCATCGTGATGGTTTGAGAATCGGTTTGCTCAACGTAAAGTTCGGCAAAATCAGCGCCCATAGATAAGGCTTCATCTAACACATCTTGAATTAACAAGTGATCTAGCATCTAGTTACTCCTCCTTTGAAATAATAAGACGATGATTGCTCCCTATCAAAGTTATAGTCTGGGATCTTCATTTCCCAATCCTAATTAGTGTCTGGGGTTACAGGTCTTTTTATTTACAGTTTAAGATATTATACCACATTCTACTAAAATCTAAAGAAGGTTAATAGAAAAAATTACCAATTAAAGATGGGTTTGAAAAATGATCGATCATTAATAAAAATATCAAGTAAAGAAAAAAGGATGTATGATTCAAAACACGTAGAGGAGAAAGGTGACTAATCAGTCTTATATCTAGAGGATGATTCACTTTATATATGTGGAAGTAGATTTAGGCTTGGATTGGTACAAAAGTAAATGACGCCGTTGGCAGAGCAAGAAATACTAGAAAAAATATCAAAATCAGAGGGTGATAAACAACCGGATAAACTCAATGAAAATATGGGGGATGATTAAATGAATTAGCATTTCGCTGTTATGAAAAATTGGAGTTAAAAAAGCAGTACGAATGCAAGCGGCTCGCATGATGTCAAGCAGACAGGGATACTTTTTTGATGAATAGCTTTTAAAAGGAGTGATAAACTAAAGAAGAATGATTTGCAAGGGATGTGAATATGACGCGAAGCGGTTGCGTCTTTTATCAAATGAGACAGAGATTAAGTCAATTATTCATATTAATCGGATTCATTTGCTTTTTAATCCCGATTGGAAATTTAGCTCGGATGCAATATTATAAAGAACAAGCATCCTTAACGTGGCAACTACCACTGGGATTAAATAGCCTTGATTTATCGATGCGAGAGTTATTTTCAATGGTATATGATGAGATTCCCTCTACTAATGCTCGCATTGGAAGTGTCAGTTACTTAAAAGAAATTCCTATCCCGCTCTATCAGGGGATTGAGAATCAGCAATTGACGAAGGGGCTTGGTCATGATCCTTTATCCGTGTTACCTGGTGAAAATGGGAATTGCTTAATTTACGGGCATCGAGAGGAGTTTTTATGGGAACTTCAAGCCATTGCAGTCGGTGATGAGATTTTCGTTCAAACGATTTATGGGACATGGATTTATGAAGTGAATGAGATTCATGTGTTAAATCCGGATGATTCCTTTATTTTCGAGCAAACGAAAACTCCCACGTTAACTTTGGTAACTTGTCATCCTTTCATCTACTTTGGGCCGATTAAAAATCGATTTGTGGTTCGTGGAACATTAATTGGGAAACTTTAACTATATTTTGATGGTAAAAATCTAAATATAGTTAAAGTTTTTTTTATGACCTATGATATAATCTAATTATGAATTTGATAATCATTATCAACAGTAGATAGGAGAGAAGTGTATGATGATTAATAAACGACTCATCTCGATTTGTGAAGAGTCTAAAAAATATATGTTTTTAACCCTCCTTTGTAGTTGGATTGGGATTATATGTAACATTGCCATTATCTTTATGATGGGATTATTTATTAATGCAATGGTAGCGGGGGAGACGTTATCAAAAGGATTAAGTCATTTTTATTTGACGAAACATTTAACATTAGCGGTTGCTATTCCGTTACTTATTATCTTATTGATTGCAAAATTTATTGCTCACCATTATTATGGAAAATTCTCGTATAAATCATCAGCAAAAGCACGTAGTACCTTACGTTCTTTAATTTATGAAAAGTTATTACGCTTAGGAATGGATTATCAAAAATCACAGCCAACCTCAACAATTGTTCAGATTTCAATTGAAGGAGTTGAACAGCTAGAAATTTATTTTGGGAAATATTTACCTCAATTTTTCTATTCATTATTAGCTCCTTTAACTCTATTTGTCGTCATTTCAACGATTTCTTGGAAAGTCGCGTTAGTATTTATTGCCTGTGTCCCATTAATTCCAATATCAATTATTGCCTTAATGAAAGTCGCTAAACGTATCATGAAAGATTATTGGAATAACTATGCGGATCTTGGAGATACATTCCTCGAAAACTTACAAGGACTAACGACTTTAAAAGTTTATGGACAAGATGACATTAAGCATCTTGAAATGAATGAAGAAGCGGAAAAGTTCCGTCGTATTACGATGAAATTGTTAAGTATGCAGCTAAATTCAATTAATATTATGGATTTAATTGCTTTTGGGGGTTCAGCACTAGGAACGATTGTCGCTCTTTATCAATTCCAAAAGGGTGCCATAAATGTTGGAGAATTAATTGTCATTATTTTACTATCATCTGAATTCTTTATTCCAATGCGATTACTTGGATCTTACTTCCATATTGCGATGAATGGAATGGCGGCAAGTGATCGAATCTTTGCTTTATTGGATACAGAAGAAGTGGCAGTTAAGAACCCTTGTGATTTTAAAAAGGATTCATCTGTGAAGATTGAAGTGGAGAACATTAACTTTAGTTATGATGGAGAACGCCAAGTTCTAAATGACATTTCATTTGACTTAACAAATGGCGGTTTAACTGCAATTGTTGGGGAAAGTGGAAGTGGAAAAAGTACAATGGCGACGTTATTAATTGGACAAAAACGACCAACTAGTGGACGTATCTTAATCAATGGAGTAGATTTAACTCAGTTAAAAACTGAAGCTTTATATGAGCATGTGTCATTAGTTTCAGCGCATAGTCATATTTTTAAAGGAAGCATTAAAGAAAATTTACTAATGGCAAAACGTGATGCTACATCAGAAGAAGTGAATCAAGCCTTAAAAATGGCACGACTTGATCAGTTTATTGCTGGACTACCAAAAGGTTTAGAAACTGAAGTTTCAGAAAATGGAAGTTCATTATCAGGTGGACAAAAACAACGTTTAGCTTTAGCACGTGTGATTTTAGCGAATCGTGATGTGATTATTTTTGATGAAGCAACTTCAAATATTGATGTTGAAAGCGAAGAAGCGATTTGGGATGCTATTTATGAGTTATCACAGCAAAAAACAATTTTAGTCATTTCACATCGTTTAGCAAGCGTGAAACGTGCGAAAGCAATTCATGTGTTTAAATTAGGAACACTGGTTGAATCGGGAACACATGATCATTTAATGAGTCAAAATGGAGTTTACGCTCACATGGTTGAAAGTCAACAACAATTAGAAATGATTAGGGAGGTGGAGTAGATGAAACGTCAATCTGGATTTAAGATTATGATGCGCCTCTTAAAAGAATTAAAGCCATTAGTTGGGGTGATGATGATTACAATTACCCTTGGAGTTTTAGGGTTTTTAACAGCTATCTCCATTGCTAGTTTTGCAGCAGTAGCACTTGGAACATTAGTTGAAGGAGCTACTATTGTTTCATTTAAAGCAGCTATCACCATCATGGCAGTTTGTGCCGTGATGCGTGGATTACTTCGTTATGGAGAACAATTATCAGGACATTATATTGCCTTTAAAATTTTATATTTATTGCGTGATAAAATCTTTGCTAAACTTCGTACACTTGCTCCCGCAAAATTAGAAGGACGTGATAAAGGAGATTTAATTTCACTGATTACATCTGATATTGAATTACTTGAAGTCTTTTATGCACATACGATTGCGCCGATTGCAATTGCGATTTTAACCAATTCGATGATTACGGCACTTTTATGGTTCATTCATCCGATTTATGGGGTGTTAGCAGCCTTCTTCTTTATTTTAGTTGGATTTGTGGTCCCTTACGCTTCTTCGAAATTAGTAAGTGAGGCTGGGGTTAATTATCGTCGTGAGTTTGGAAGTAGTAATCAATATATTCTAGATTCATTACGTGGATTAAAAGAGATTTTACTATTTAATCAAGGACAGGAACGCTTAACTCAATTAAATCAAAAGTCTGAGGAGTTAAATGAAAGTATTCGTAAAATTAAAGATCACGAAGGGATCGTGACGGGAATTACAAGTACCATTATTACGCTTGCAATGCTTGTATTCCTAGGAGTTGGAGCATACCTTTACTCAATCGGAGCCGTGACTTTAACATTAGTTTTAGTAGCGCTTGTTGTGATTGCTTCTTCATTTGGACCGGTTGTTGCATTAAGTAATTTATCGAACACATTAGCTCATACGTTTGCCTGTGCCGAGCGTTTATTCGAGTTACTAGATGAAATGCCACAAGTTGAAGAAGTGAGCGGACAAATGCCACTGACGATGAATGAGATGACACTAGATCGAGTTTCATTTGCCTATCCAAATAGTGATCACTTATTACTTGATGAAGCATCGATTCACATTGAAAAAGGTGAAAAGTTAGCATTAATCGGAGAAAGTGGAATTGGAAAAAGTACGTTTATTAAGTTATTAATGCGCTATTTTGACACAAAAAAAGGTCATGTCTTCATTGACGGAACGAATATTAAGTCAATTCCAACGGCCTCATTAAGATTGAAACAAACTCTTGTTAGTCAAGAGACGTATTTATTTAATGATACGATTGAAAATAACATTAAAATTGGTTGCAAGGATGCAAGTCTTGAAGAGGTAATAGAAGCTGCTAAAAAGGCATCGATTCATGAATTTATTGAAAGTTTACCGAAAGGTTATCAAACAAAAGTTGGGGAGCTTGGTGGAATGGTCTCATCTGGTGAGAAGCAACGTTTAGGATTAGCTCGTGCGTTTTTACATAATGGTGATGTCTTAATTTTAGATGAGCCAACAAGTAACTTAGATGCTTTAAATGAAGGATCGATTTTAAAATCAATTCAAGACTATGGACAAGATAAAACGGTTATTTTAATTTCACATCGTAAGTCAACGACTGCAGTCTGTGAGAAGGTCTATCGTTTAGAAAATCAAAAGTTATATCAAAATTAAAGAGGATTTCAATAATCCTCTTCCTTTTTAAAACTATAGTGATAATGATTATCATTGATAAGGAGGGTTTATGAAAAAGTTAGGAAGAGTGGAGAAAGAAAAACAAATTATTCAGTTAATGATTGAAATTTATTGTCATAAAAAACATCAACAACAAAAGGACCTTTGTGAAGAGTGCCAAGCATTATTAGAGTATGCGCACAAACGATTAAGTTTTTGTAAGTTTGGTGATGAAAAAACGGCTTGTCGAAAGTGTCCGATTCATTGCTATAAAAAAGATATGAAAATGAAAGTCAAAGAAGTGATGAGATTTTCAGGGCCAAGACTGTTGATTTATCGCCCAGTTGAATTTATCAAACATTGGTTTTATTAAGGAGAGGAAAAAGTATGAACAAAGTAAAAAAAGGTTTATTAGTAACGATTGGATTACTTTCAATGGGACTTGGATTGATTGGTGTAATCCTTCCAGTTTTACCCACGACGCCCTTTTTACTTTTAGCATCAGTTTGTTTTGTAAAAGGTTCGGATCGCTTTGATCGATGGTTTAAAGGAACAAAGTTATATCAAAAGCATTTAGAAACGTTTGTTGAAAGTAAAAAAATGACATTAAAACAAAAATGGACGATTTTATTATTTGCCGATTTTATGTTAATGTTTCCATTTATTTTAATTGATAGTTTACATATGCGTTTATTTTTAATCCTTTTAATTCTTTGTAAGTTTTACTACTTCTTCGTTAAAATTGAGACTATTAAAAATTAAGGAGTTGAACAAATGTTATCACATACGTGTTTTTTTGGAGCATTATTAATCTATTACATTCCTAGAATGATGAATAAAAAATCAAAGTTTTTACGAAATACTCATATTGTATTAGGATCATTAGCTATTTTAGGAATGCTTGGGGAGACCATCATGAAATTTGGAACACCAAGTTTCATGAAGTATTTAGGATTTTCAGCAGTTATGTTGTTCATTGGAATCACAGGTTATCTCATGACAAAAGCTAAAAATATGAGACGTTGGCATATTATCGCGACGTTATCATTCTTTGCTTATTTAGCTCTAATCATCATCTTATAATCAGAAAAAGCACCTAGTTTTAGGTGCTTTTCCTATACGCGAATCATGAAAAAGAATAGGGTATAGAGGGAGGGAATGAAATGGTTAATTTGCAGCGAAATATGAGTGTGACAACGACGGATACGACGTGCCAATCTTGTTCGACAACAGATACAGGAATTACAGAAAATGGTTATACAGGAAGTTCGTTTGCAAGTCTCTTGGTCATTATTCTATTTGTGATTTGGTTTTTATATCGAATGGGAAAGTTATCAAATCAATAAAAAACCTCTTATCAATCTGGATAAGAGGTTTTTTATTTTAACCTAAATTTTAAGTGAATAGTTTAGGATTTTAATTAGGTATGACAAATAGACGGATGATGGTTGAAAAAAATGATAGTTTTAATTTTTTTGGTTTAATTGTATGATAGTGAGTAACAGTGGGTAGAAAATAAATAGAAAAGAGTGAGTTGAGACGCAAAGATAGGAGCGAAGAATGGATATGCAAAAAATTCATGAGTCGGTTTTCAACAAAATGGCCTTATTTTCAACTGTATCAAAAAATACCATTCAAAAGTTAAAAGAAGAGGTACGAGTCTGTCATTTTTCAAAAGGAGAGTACGTCATTCGGGACCGTGAGGTGACAGAATTAGTTTATATTGTGTTAAGTGGAAAGGTTTCTGTTTATAAATTAAGTGAGAACGGTGAAAAGCGAATTATTTTTATTCTAGACCAGGGTCATATTTTGAATGATGATTTAGTTCAAAATCTTCCCAGTGCCGTTAATTGTGAATGTTTTGAAGAATGTTGTATGTTAGCGTATGAAAAGGCGATGTTTATTAAATTAATGCAAACAGATTTTGAGTTAACAAAAGCTGTGTTGGGTCAGTATTCATCTAAACTTCGACGAACATATCGACAATTAAAAAATGCTCCAACTAATATTGCAATGGAAAAAAAAATAGCAGCTAAACTTTATCGCCTTTGTCATGACTATGGAATTCCAACATCAGATGGATATGTGATTGATATTCCGTTAAGTGTTGTTTATTTATCACAATTGGTGGGTGCACAACGAGAAACCGTCTCAAGAGCGTTGAAAAAATTAATTGATGCTGGGTTAGTTAGATATGAACATAAGAAAATATATATATCGGACCTTAAAGCATTAGGTGATTACCACAAAACTAAATAAAAGTCAAAAAAAACACTTATTTGTGATAAAAATCACCCAATGTGTGATTTTTATCACGGAATTTAGTTGTGAAATAGTATACAATAACCTCGTTCTAGTGAAAACTAAGCAACGAGTTTTTTTATTTCCTAAGAAATGAGGTTTTATGATGGGATTAAAGATGAATAAATCAGATTTTAATACAGTCTTAGCCACACTTAACAAAGAGTATCGTATTTATGCTCCTAAAAATTTTAAGGGGCAAGGGACATTTTCAGATACTGATCGTGTTCGCTATGGAGAGATTCAATCAATTGAAGAGATTATTTTTGATGTTAAATCAAGTTTTTCATATAAAGAAGTGATTCTACCAATCACACAAACGTTATTCTTCTTTACAGAGGATGAGGTAAAAGAAGCAAAGATGAATGAAGAGAAAATATTAATTTTCTTAAGAAGCTGTGATATGCATGCCGTTCGTCGTTTAGATGAAATCTATTTAAATAATGGTGGATTCGAGGATATTTATTATAAAAAGTTCCGTGAAAAAACAAAGTTCGTTGTTATGGGATGTGCACAAAGTTTTGAAAGTTGCTTCTGTGTGGATATGGAAACCAATCGCTTTGATCAGTATGACTCATATATTCATGTTGAAGGAGACGTCGTTTCATTCGATGTAAAGGATGAAGAATTAAGAAAGCTTTTAGTGGAATTAGACCATAATTCAACTGAAATTAAACCACAATTTGTGACTAGTAATCCGACTCGTGTTAAGATCCCAGAAAAATTAGATCTTCGAGTTGTCTACTCACCTGTTTGGGAAGAGTATAGTGCTCGTTGTATCGGTTGTGGACGTTGTAATTTTGTTTGTCCAACGTGTACTTGCTATACAATGCAAGATATTTTTTACAAAGACAATCAAAAATGTGGAGAACGTCGTCGTGTTTGGGCTTCTTGTCAAGTTCATGGCTTTACGGATATGGCTGGGGGACATTCATTTAGACAAACAAATGGACAAAAAATGCGTTTTAAAGTCATGCACAAAATTTATGACTATAAAAAGCGATTTGGATATCATATGTGCGTGGGTTGTGGACGTTGTGATGATATTTGTCCAGAGTATATCTCGTTTTCAAATTGTATCAATAAATTAGAAAAAGCGATGGATGAGGTGGAGTAATATGGAAATCAATGAATACATCCCATTTTTATCAGAAATAAAAGAAGTCATTCAACATACTGAAATTGAGTATACATTCCGAATGTCATTCACGGGAGATGTGAAACCAGGACAATTCTTTGAAGTATCGATTCCAAAGTATGGAGAGGCTCCCATCTCAGTAAGTGGAATCGGAGAAGATTTTGTAGATTTAACCATTCGTAAAGTGGGGCGTGTGACAAACGAAATCTTCAATACATATGTTGGTGACAAGTTATTCTTACGTGGTCCTTATGGAAATGGATTTGATGTGGAGCTATATAAAGATAAAGAATTAATTGTCGTAGCAGGTGGAACAGGATTATCGCCGGTGCGTGGTGTAGTGGATTATTTTGCGACGCATTCAGATCAAACGAAAGGATTTACATTAATCACAGGATTTAAGTCACCTGAAGATGTATTATTTAAGTCAGATTTAGCACGATGGGAAACATCAGCCAATGTGATTTTAACCGTGGATCAGGCACCAGAAGGGTATACTGGAAATGTTGGGTTAGTAACCAAGTACATTCCAGAGTTGAACATTGAGAATTTAAATGAAGTTCAAGTGATTGTGGTTGGACCTCCTATGATGATGCATTTTACGGTTCAAGAATTTTTAAAACGTGGCATTGCACAGGAGCAAATTTGGATTTCGCAAGAACGTAAAATGTGTTGTGGAATTGGGAAATGTGGTCACTGTAAAATTGATGATACGTATATCTGCTTAGATGGACCCGTTTTCAATTACACTAAAGGAAAAGATTTAATCGATTAGGGAGGTTAGTCACATGGATATGAATACAAAGTCACTTAAAAAAAATGCTTTCCGTGTTACTAAGCATCGAGGGGTTACAGCATCTAGGGTGCGTGTACCGGGAGGTTATTTAAAAGCTGATTTATTATTAAAAATTTATGATATTGCTAATACTTATGGAAATGGATCAGTGCATATTACAATCCGTCAAGGTTTTGAAATTCCAGGCATTAAATTTGAAGATATTCCGAAAGTTAATGAATTACTTCAACCGATTATTGATGAACTTGAGATCAATCAAGAAGTGGAAGGAACAGGATACTCAGCAGCGGGAACACGTAACGTTTCAGCTTGTATTGGAAATAACGTTTGTCCTTTTGCAAACTATAATACAACGAAGTTTGCCAAACGTATTGAAAAAGAAATTTTCCCAAATGATTTACACTTTAAAATTGCATTAACGGGATGTCCAAATGACTGTATAAAAGCACGTATGCAAGACTTTGGAATTATTGGGATGACAATGCCGCAATATGATAAAGATCGTTGTATTTCTTGTGGAGCTTGCGTAAGGGCTTGTAAGAAAAAGGCAACGGGAGCTTTAAGTGCTGAGAACTTTAAAGTGTTACGTGATGGATCTAAATGTATCGGATGTGGAGAATGTGTGATTCAATGTCCAACAGCTGCCTGGACGCGTAGTCAGAAAAAATATTATCGTTTAGTGATTATGGGACGTACAGGTAAGAAAAATCCACGTTTAGCGGAAGACTTTATGATTTGGGCAGATGAAGATACAATTGTAAAAGTCATTACAAATACGTATAAATATGTAACAGAATATATCGATAAAGAAGCACCAGGTGGAAAAGAACATATCGGCTATATTGTGGACCGAACAGGATTTATGGAGTTCAAAAAATGGGCACTTGACGGAATCGAGCTAAATGATGAAATCATTGTTAAAGATAATGTGTATTGGAATGGTGTTCGATACGTATAATCCATCAGATGATACCGTTGATGATGTGAGATTGAAATGTCAGGGATTATTCATGAATTTGAAAGTTTTGGATACAATAAGGAAGAAAAAATCCCGTCTTAATAAAAGGAGTTATTTATGAAAAAAGTACAATCAACTTGTAACTATTGTTCTTTAGCATGTAATATCGATTTTATGGTTGAAGATGAAACAATAAAAAAAGTCATTCCAACAAAAGGGTATCCTGTCAATAATGGATTTTCATGTATAAAAGGTCTTAATTTAGATAAACAACATTCTATCATTAAACCTAATCCATTACCTCGTTTAAAACAGGAAGATGGAAGTTTTAAACATGTTTCTTGGGATGAAGCGTTTCAATATACGGCCTCTAAATTAACAGAAATTAGCGAAAAATATGGTCGCGAAAGTGTAGCCGGAATTAGTACCGGACAATTAACTCTTGAAGAAATGGCGTTATATGGACATGTCATGCGTAACTTCATGGGGGCTAATGTAGATGGAAATACACGTTTATGTATGGCGACAAGTGTTGTTGCACATAAACAAAGCTTTGGATTCGATGCCCCACCGTATACGTTAAATGATTTTGAATTATCGGATACGATTATTTTAATTGGGGCCAACCCTGTGGTGGCACATCCAATTATTTGGGGACGAATCAAAGCTAATAAAATTCCAGGTAAAAAAGTGATTGTCATTGATCCACGTAATTCTGAGACAGCTAAACGTGCCGATTATTTCTATCGTTTAAAAGCGAAGTCAGATTTAACGTTAATGTATACGTTAGCAAATACGTTAATTGAAAAAGGATGGATTGATGAAGCTTATATCGAAGCTCATACTGAAAACTTTGAAGCTTTTAAAGAATTTGTCAAAGACTATACATTAGATCAAGTTGAAGAAAAAACACATATCACGGCACAACAAGTTCTTGAATTAGCAACGATGATTCATGAAGGAAAAAATGTTTCACTTTGGTGGACAATGGGAATTAACCAAGGCTATGAAGCCGTTCGTAATGCTCAGGCCATTATTAATATTGCTCTAATGACTGGAAACATTGGACGTCCAGGAACAGGAGCTAACTCGATTACCGGACAAAGTAATGCAATGGGATCTCGACTTTTTAGTAATACAGCCGGATTATATGGGGGTGGAGATTACGATAATTCAGTGAGACGTGCAGCTGTTGCGAATGCACTAGGAATAGAGGAGTCTTTACTTCCAACTAAACCAACGCTTCCTTATAATGCAATCATTGAGAAAATCAATGCAGGAGAAATTAAAGCTCTTTGGATTTTATGTACAAATCCTCGTCATTCATGGATTAATAATGAAACCTTTAAAGAAGCTATGGAGAAATTAGAACTCTTTATCGTTCAAGATATTTATGATGATACAGAAAGCTCAGAAAATTGTGATGTGTTCTTCCCAGTTGTTTCAGGTCTTAAAAAAGAAGGAACGATTATTAATACAGAACGTCGTTTATCAGCCGTTCGTCCTGCGTTACAAATGGAAGAGAACGAAATGAATGATTTCAATGTGATTTTAAATGTTGGAAAAGCACTTGGAATGGGGTCATTACTAGATGCGTGGCAAACCCCTCGTGATGTGTTTAACTTAATGAAAAAATGTTCAAAAGGAATGCCATGTGATATTACAGGTGTGGACTATGATGGATTAGTAGATTCTAAAGGAATTCAATGGCCATTTAAAGAAGGCGATGTTTTAACAGAAGATCAACGTCGTTTATATGAAGATGGTCAATTCTATACACCAAGTAAAAAAGCAAAATTTATGTTTGAAAATCCAATGGATAACCCATTAAAACTGAGTGAGGATTTCCCTTATATCCTAAATACAGGTCGTGGAACGGTTGGACAATGGCATACTCAATCAAGAACACGTGAAATTCCTTACGTTAATGATGCCGTGTCACATCAAGCCTACATTCATATTAATGAAAAACTTGCTAAAGAATTAGGAATTGAAAATCAAGAAATCATTGAAGTGTCTTCAATCAATGGTGTAAGTAAACAATTTATGGCCATGATTTCAGATACAGTTGCTTATGATGAGTTATTTGCACCGATTCACTATATTGAAACGAATGCCTTAACACCATCATTATATGATAGTTATTCAAAAGAACCATCTTATAAGAGTACACCAGTTCAAATCAAAAAAGTGAAGGGGGCATAAACATGGAACGCATTAAGATTGATCGCAGCAAGTGTATTAGTTGTTTAACATGTGTCACAGCATGTATTGTGTCTCATGATAGTGAAGATTCAAGAAACCGTGTCGTGATTGATAGTAAAGGAAAAAATAGTCCTATTTTCTGTCGTCATTGTGATTTACCAGAATGTGTTTATACGTGTATGACAGGTGCCATGAGTAAAAATCAAGAAACAGGATATGTTCAATATGATAAAACACGTTGTGCAAGTTGCTATATGTGTATTATGGCATGCCCTTACGGTGTTTTAAGAGCGGACCGTTTTGAACAAAAATATATTATGAAATGTGATATGTGTACTTCGACAGAATGTAAAACACCTCAATGTGTCGCAAATTGTCCAATGGAAGCTATCACACTTGAGGAGGTAAAATAACATGAACTATGTCATTGTCGGTGCCTCAGCCGCAGGTGTGAATGGTGCAAAGTATTTACGCCAAATGGAACCAGACGCTAACATCACCTTAATTTCAAAAGATGAGTACATCTATTCACGTTGTATTCTACATCATTATTTAGAGGGAATCCGAGATATCAAAAAACTTGAATTCGTAGAAGATGGATTTATTGAAAGAAATAAGATTAACTGGATTAAAGGAGTAAGTGTTGAAGCATTAGATAAGGATAAAAAAGAGTTGACCTTATCTAATGGTGATGTTGTTTCTTATGATAAAGTTTTACTAGCAACAGGTGCTTCAACCTTCTTCCCTCCAGTGAAAAATTTAAAAGAAGCTAAAAATGTTTATGGCCTTCGTAACTTAGATGATGCGATTGAAATCAAAGAAAAAGCGAAATTAGCAACAAATATCGTGGTAATGGGGGCAGGGCTTGTTGGGATTGATGCCTTAACAGGTCTGCTACACTATGGAAAAAATTTAACATTAGTTGAGTTTAAAGGACATATGCTCTCAATTCAGTTAGATAAAAAGGCTGCTAAACGATATCAAGATGCTTTTACAAACGAAGGGGTGACTCAATATTATGATACTGCGGTGCAAGAAGTCATCTTAGATGATGAAGGAGCAGTCAAAGAATTAGTCTTATCCAATGGATTAACGATTCCTTGTGATTTCTTGATTGTGGCGACGGGTGTTCGTTCAAATGTTGCCTTCTTAGAAGGTAGTGGAATTGAATGCGATCGATTTGGACTTATTTTTAACGAATATGGTCAAACCAATGATGAATCAGTATTTGGTGCGGGAGATATTTCAGGACGAAATCCAATTTGGCCAGCAGCTGTTAAAGAAGGAATTATTGCAGTAAGTAATATGTGTGGAAAAACACGTGAGTTAACAGATTTCTTTGCAAGTAAATCAACCATGAATTTTTTACATATTCCAACGATGTCACTTGGAACACCAGAACCAGCAGATGAAACTTACACGGTTGAAGTAGACTGTGACGAAGCTTTAAATTATAAAAAAATTATCCATAAAGATGGAGTAATCTATGGGGCGATTATCCAAGGAGATTTATCTTATTCGGGTGTCTTAACACAATTGATTAAAGAAAAGATAAACATCTCAAAAGTGGAAAAATCTATCTTCAATATTGATTATTCTGATTTCTTCCATTTAACAGATAACTGTGAATATACGTATCAAGAAAAGTAGAGAGTATTTTGTATCGGTAGTTAAAAACGAAAGAGGAGTTTCAACGTATGAAAAATTTGATTAGTAAGATTGCAAATCTTCCGGTTGGAGTGATTGCAACCTGTGTTGGGATGGCGACGCTTTCTAACGTCTATTTGACGCTTGGATACACAGGCATTCGTCATGTGAGTATGATGATTGCAGCAGTGATTTGGATTGCTGCGTTCATTAAAATCACGGTTCATTTTAAAACATTTAAACAAGAGTATCAAAATGTCGTTCCAGCTAGTTTATATGCCACTTTTACCATGTTAACGATGATCCTAGGGAGTTATATCTTTAGCTATCAACAGACAATTGGAAAAGCCATTTGGTTAACAGGTGTTTGTCTTCATATTCTGCATATCTTAATTTTTACATATCGAAATGTGATTAAAGGTGTGAAAAAAGAGACCTTTATTCCAAGTTGGTTTGTAACTTATAACGGATTACTAGTTTCAACCGTTGTTGGAACGGCTATGAACGAGCCAATGTTATCAAAATGTATTGTCTTTTATGGAATTACAGTCTTTATCATTATTATCCCATTTATGATTATCCGTATGATTAAACGACCAATCCCGGATGCTTTATATCATACAAGTGCTATTTTATTAGCACCAAGTAGTTTATGTTTAGTTAGTTATTTAAACGTCATCCCAAACCCTAATGCTGTCGTGGTTTATTGTTTATACGCAGCAGTCTTTGCAACGTTAATTTTTATTTTAATCAATATCCCTAAATTTTTTAAACCTGCATTCCACCCAGGCTTTGCAGGATTAACATTCCCACTAGCAATTGGAGTGGTGGCGTCAATGAAAATGTCAAACTTCTTAATGGCACAGGGAATGGAAACACTTGGAGCATTTATTAAAGAAGTTTCAGGCATTCAAATCTATATGACAACGGCAATTATTGCTTTTGTTTTCTATAACTTTGTAAGACTTTTTGTGAAGTCTTATCAAAAATAATGATTAATTGATAGCCCTTTTAAAATGTAATTTACCCCTTATTGATAAAACCAACATTGATTTGAATCAGTGTTGGTTTTTTTATGCGTAAATTAATTATGCTTTGAATAACTTTGGATAAACTAAAGATAGCAAATAGAAATAGTAATTTTAAAAAAGAAATGGAGTGCTAGAGTATGAGATTATTAGAAAAAATAGGTCGTCTACCTGTTGGAGTACTAGCCACTTCAGTTGGGCTGGTCACGCTATCGAATATCTATTTATTACTTGGTTTTCCAATCTTAAAGCATCTTGCTATGATGGTGGCTATTTTGGTCCGGTTAGCAGCATTACTTAAAATAACAGTTCACTTTCGAATTTTTAAATCTGAGTATAAGCAGGCTGTTCCAGCTAGTCTGTATGGAACTTTTTCCATGTTGACGATGATTATAGGAAGTTATCTGGTCAATTATGAGGAAACAATAGGAAAGGCTTTTTGGTATATCGGAATATTGCTTCATTTAATTCATACGGTTGTTTTTACTTATGAGCATGTAGTGAAAGGAGTGAATAAGGATTCCTTTACGCCAACTTGGTTTGTGACTTATGATGGGTTACTTGTATCAACCGTCGTTGGGAGTGCAATGGGAAATCAAGTTTTACAAGAAGTGATCTGTTGGTATGGATTAGTGATGTTTATTATCATTATGCCGTTCATGATTCTTCGTTTGTTAAAACGTCCCATTGCAGAACAACTTTATCATACAACGGTGATTTTGATTGCCCCAGGAAGTTTAGTAATAGTGAGTTTCTTAAATGTTTTTGCAGAGCCTAATCCACTTATTTTATATGGGCTTTATGCCGTTATTTTTAGTTCATTCATTTTTATTCTCTATAACATTCCCAAATTTTTTAGATTTTCTTTCCATCCAGGCTTTGCAGGATTAACCTTCCCATTAGCAATCGGAACTGTTGCTTCGACTAGCTTTTCTAACTATTTAATAAACCACGAACTAGAAGGATTAGGAGTTTTGATTAAACAACTTTCTGGAATCGAATTATTTTTAGCAACAGCAGTCATAGCCTTTGTTTGTTATAATTTTTTAAGAATGCTTGTCAGAACCTATCAAAGCGCTCAAAACGTTTAATAAAAAAAGTGTATCATATCGATACACTTTTTAAGATACAAGTAGTACTCCGTTGTTCCTACTTAAGAAAACTTAAACTGAATTCAAAAGGTGACGAAAATTTTGTGAAGTAGACGTCACCTTTATAGAGCTAATCGATAAATTTCGAGCGCGTCTGCTTCTTTAATTGGAACATAGTTTCCAACAGAGTCACAATCACAAACTAACTTTTGAGCTAATTCTTCAATGTGATCAGTTGGAAGATCGGCATCGCTAAAAGAAGTTGGAAGTCCTAAAGCTTTAAAGAATGATTCAAGTTTTTCAATTGCCAGTAAAGCTGTTTCTTCTGGATGATTTAAGTTGATCTCTAAATTGAAGACGCGACTTCCGAATTGAGCAAAACGATTAACATCATGATGATAGACATATTTCATCCAAGCGGGGAAGATGATAGCAAGACCTGCTCCATGAGCAATATCATACATGCCACTTAATTCATGTTCAATATCATGACTTGCCCAATCGCCAATACGGCCCATATCTAAACTGCCATTATGGGCAATCATTCCAGCAAGCATCAGTTCTGCACGAATATCATAATTGAAGGGATCATTCATGACACGTAAACCATTATCAATAATTGATTTCATGGTAGCTTCACATAAGCGGTCTGTTATGTCAACATGACGTTCGTTAGTAAAATAGCGTTCTAAAACATGTGCTAACATATCAGCAATTCCACAGGCTGTTTGATAGGTGGGAAGAGTAAAGGTTAACTCAGGATTTAAAATTGAAAAAACAGGGCGTAACGATTCATGACCGAAACTACGTTTTAAACCAATTTCGTCGTTTGTGACAACCGTTCCACTACTTGTTTCGCTACCGGCAGCGGGAATGGTTAAAATAGTCGCGAGTGGTAAACACTCATGTTCAACAGCAACGCCACAGAATAAATCCCAAACATCACCTTCATAGTGAACGCCTGCTGCAATTGCTTTAGCAGAATCAATTACACTCCCTCCACCAACTGCTAAAATAAATGGAATTTCTTGTTCTTGACAAAGGTTAATTCCTTTTCGAACCAGTGAAAGACGAGGGTTTGGTTTAACTCCTCCAAGTTCAAAGACTTCAATTCCAGCCTCATGAAGTGAGTGCATCACTTTGTCATAAAGCCCAGTTTTCTTAATTGAACCGCCTCCATAATGCAGTAGCACCTTGTTTGTATATTTTTTTAATTCCTGACCCACGCTTGCTTCAGTCTCACGACCGAAAATAATCTTTGTTCCATTTTGATAGTGAAAATCTTGCATGATAACCCTCCCTAAATTTAGATGTTATAGGATTATTTTACCTTAAATGCTTCTCAAAAGCGAATGAATAGGATAACATATTAGAGTGATAATATGTTTAATAAAAGAATGGAGATTGTGTTTATGTTTATCAATTGGTTAACTAAACTCTTTATTAAAAATTATGATCAACTCGAACGAGAAGAAGTACGAACGCAATATGTTTACATCGCAGGGATTATTGGAATTTTAGCGAACATCTTACTTTTTATAGTTAAATTCTCTGTTGGTGTCTTAACGGGAAGTATTGCGGTGATGGCAGATGCTTTTAATAATTTCTCAGATACCGCTTCATCCGTGATCACGATGATTGGGGTTAAACTGGCAAACCTTCCAGCTGATAAAGAACATCCACATGGACACGGTCGTTTAGAATATTTATCAGCTTTGCTTGTAGCTTTTATGGTGATGTTAGTTGGAGTCCAATTCATTAAATCATCAGTTGAACGAATTTTAAATCCCAGTGTTATTCAATTTGAAATCGTGTCATTTATTTTATTAGCGATTTCGGTAGTAGTTAAACTTTGGTTGAGTCGTTTTAATAAAGTAATGGGAGAGAAGGTAAACTCGTCAGCGTTAAAGGCAGCCTCTGTCGATGCACTTGGAGACGTTTTCACTTCAAGTACCGTTTTAATTTCTTTTTTAGCCGCTCGTTTTACAAGCTTTCCAGTTGATGGATATGCTGGGGTTTTAGTAGCAGGTTTCATTTTATACGCCGGTTACACGTTAGTGAAAGAAACGATTAGTCCTCTACTTGGAGAAGCTCCAGATGAGGAACTAGTCAATGATATTTATGAACGAATTTTATCATATGATTTAATTACAGGCGCTCATGATTTAGTCATTCATAACTACGGAGTCGGACGTATTATGGCTTCGATTCATGCTGAAATTCCAGCTGACCAGGATATTATGACCATCCATGATGTTATTGACCAAGCTGAACGTGAAATTTCAGAAGCCCTCAAGCTTCATCTCGTGGTTCATATGGATCCAGTTTGTATTGAAACCGATGAAATTAAAGAAATGAAAAGGGAACTAGATAAAATTATCGCAACACATCCGGCTATTTTATCGATGCATGATTTTCGAATTATTGGTCATGAACCGAATAAAAATCTTGTGTTTGACTTAGTCGTGGACGGTAGTAAGTTAACAAAAGAATTGACGGAAGATCAAATTAAAGATGCAGTGATTACTCAAATTAGACAGAGTCATCCAACTTATCGATGTGTGATTGTGATTGATAAGGCTTACCTCTAAGAGGTAAAGAAAATGTTAGAGATAGAAATTAGAAGCTATATCGCTGAAGATTGTGTTTTTTTGACTGAATTATTCTATCAAACCGTTCATCAAATTAATCAAAAAGATTACTCCTTAAGGCAATTAGAAGTATGGGCTCCAAAAGAAGTTGAGACTCAAAAATGGAATAAACGCTTTTTGTCCTCCTATACAGTCGTTGCATTGATCAAGGAAAAAATCGTAGGGTTTGGAAATATTGATTGTGATGGATATTTAGATTGTTTATATGTTCATGCCAATTACCAACGTCAAGGAGTTGCAACTTTAATCTATGAGGCATTAGAACAGAAGGTAAAACGTCAAAATCATCGGATTGAGACGCATGCCTCAATAACTGCTATTCCATTTTTTCAAGCGAAAGGATTTAATGTTCTTCGTCCACAAGTGGTGATTCGTCAAGGGATTGAACTTGAAAATTTTATCATGTAAAAGGTCATAAAAAAATCAGAAACATAAGTTTCTGATTTTTTTATAGTGTACAGTTTTCAAGAACATCCTCAATGTGTCCAGCCACTTTTACTTTTCGATAAATCTTAGTGATAAAGCCTTCTTCATCAATTAAGAAAGTTGAACGTTCAATCCCAATGGCTTTTTTTCCATACATATTTTTTTCTTTTAAGACATCATATAGGTGACAAACTGTTTCATCCGTGTCTGATAATAAGATGAAGGGAAGGTCATGTTTAGTCACAAATTTTTCATGACTAGCCACGGTATCGCGACTAATACCTAATATGACGATGTCTTGCGCATGAAAAGATTCAATGGCATCACGAAAGGCTTTTGCTTGGTTCGTACAAGCAGGTGTATTGTCACGAGGATAAAAATATAATACCACTTTTCGACCACGATAATCACTTAAAGTATGTTGGTTTCCATCTGATCCTGCAAGCGTAAAATTAGGTGCTTGCATCCCTTCTGTTAAAATAATCGGTTCCATTTCTCCACTTCCTTTTATGCAATAAGATGTCATGTCTTGAAAATAATTATGCGATAAATACCTACGATTGTAAAGAAATATGATAAGATGATTAAGACAAATTGAACATGACTTGTGTTATGATTGTTGTCTAAAAATGTTTAATTTATTCAGTTAAAGGAAGGATTTTAGATGTTACTGATTTTATCACCTGCCAAAACATTTAAGGAAGAAGGCGTGAAGCGCTTCGAGTTATCTAAACAGTTACCATTTGAATTAAAAACAAAAGAATTAATTGAACATCTGCAAGGGTATACGAGAAGTGAGCTTTGTGCGTTGATGAAGATGTCAGAGGCATTAGGTGCAGTTAATGAAATGAGATTCAAACAGTTTTATGAAGTTCAAGGCGAAGCGCTATTAGGATTACATGCTTTTGATGGTGAGGCTTATAAAGGATTAGATTCGTTGACGTTATCAAAGGAAGGAATTTTGTTTGCACAAGATCATTTAAGAATTTTATCAGGATTATATGGGATTATACGTCCTAACGATTACATTAATCCCTATCGTTTAGAGATGGGAACGAAGCTAGCAAATTCAGAGGGCAAAGATTTATATGCTTTTTGGAAGCCTGCGTTAACAGAATATATGTTAGAAGCTTTAAATCAAGTAGAAGGAGAGCAGGTACTTATTAACTTAGCCTCTAAAGAATATAGTAAAGCACTCGATTTAAAGCAAATCGAAACGCAATATTCAGTGGTTAATATTGAATTTAAGGAACAAAAGGGAGAGACCTATAAAGTAGTCGGGATGTATGCAAAAAGAGCTAGAGGTGAAATGGTACGTTATATTTTAGAAAATCAATTAAAGAAAGCAGAGGAATTAAAAGGTTTTAATCAAGGAGGATATCAGTTTAATCCAACATTATCCACTGATCAAACATGGATTTTTACACGTTAGTTTTCATTGTCATCCAATAAAGTGGAACTTAAAGTCAATGCTACTACTCTTTTAAAGTGACGTTTAGTTAGGTTGCAATCTTTCACCTTTCTTAATCTTTTAGAGATTTTTTGAGTTCAAGTAAATAGGAAACCTCAGCTTCGTATATGTTGCATTGTTCTTTTATCATTCGTTCTCTAAATGATGCTTGTTTTTTTGGGAGTGACGAGTGTTTGAGATAATTGAGATGAGTAAGGATTTTTTTTGTTTGACCTATTTTAGCTTCTAAATCATGATATTCATCCAGTAATGATTTAGGTTGTTTTTTTAGTATCATCATAAAAATCACCTCTAGTTAGAAGTTTGAACAAATTTTATGAAATTTATGTAATCATTGTCATCCGACATCATGATGTTGATTTTTTATGGAATCGGTGAGAAGTTAAAGAAAGGAGGTAACGAAAATGATTTTTTATTTTAGTGGAACAGGAAATTCACAGGCCGTAGCTCAGGTCATAGCAACTAGACAACAAGAGGAATTAGTGCCTATGATTCAAGTCGATTTAACAGTACCCTATTTGATAAAAGAAAATGAAAACATTGTTTTTGTTTTCCCTATCTATGCGTGGCGGCCACCACAACAGGTCATCGATTTTATTAAACAAATTGAATTTGAAAATTATTACAATCACCCCATTACCATGATTGCAACATGTGGTGAGAATATTGGAGAAACATTAGCCGTTTTTAAAAAAATGATTCATCAAAGGAAGTGGACTTTGTCTAATGCCTACTCACTTGTCATGCCGAATAATGATTTAAGATATGGAAACATTGATGCGCGCGATGAGGTGCAAAGAAAGTTAAAAAAGGTAGAGCTTGAGTTAGAAAAGATTAATCAAAATCTGACCAGACGGGCGACTGGCATTTATCAAGTTGAAAAAGGGCCATTCTCATATATAACGACGTACGTAGTAGGGAATTTGTTTAACCGTTTTGCAAGAAGTACCCATCGTTTTTTTGCAACTGACGATTGTATTTCATGTAAAATATGTGAAAAAGTTTGCCCAATTCGATGTATAACGGTTTCAAAGAAACCTATCTGGAAAAACAGTGAGTGTACACAATGCCTTGCTTGTGTAAATTACTGTCCGAAGTCTGCCATACAATATGGGAAAAGAATGAGTAGAAAAGCGAGATATACTCACCCGTTAGTCGCTTGGCACCAATTGAATCAAAATCGAAAGCCTAAAGACTAGTTCTTTAGACTTTTTTTTGATTTTAAAAAATAATGTTCTGTTTTAAAGAGAAAAGAGGAATAAAATTTAAAAAAGAAGGAATACTAGTAAAGTTAAATCAAACATGTTTTTTAGGCTGTAAAACGACAAACATGTTAAAAAAAAATCTAAAATATGTGAAAAAAACACCTGTAACCGGTTACCGATTGAAGAAAAAGGGTATAATTTTAGTGAGAAATACGATATACTCTGAATGTGAAGATTGTGAAAAATTTTATTTAGGGATAATAAGTCAAATAATCATCTCTAAAATAAATACAAGGAGGAATTAGGTATGTTCAAGTACTTACAGCGTACAGGTAAAGCATTAATGCTTCCAATTGCAGCCTTACCGATTGCAGGAATTTTACTTGGAATTGGTGGAGCATTCTTAGGAATTGCAGGAATGAAAGATGCACCTGCAATTTATCAATCAATTGCAAATGTAATTAATAACTCTGCTTTCATTACAGCATTGTTAACGATTATGAAAAATATTGGAGATATTGTCTTTGGTAACTTACCAATTTTATTTGCGGTTGGTGTCGCAGCAGGTCTTGCTAAAAAAGATAAAGCAACAGCAGCATTAGCGGCAGTTTTTGGATTCTTAGTTATGAACCAAGTAATCTCAACATTATTGAGTTTAGGAATGACACAATTAGGTGTTTTAACTCCAGATAATGTTGGTGAATATGGAACTTATGTGACAACTAATGTTGGAATCTTCACGTTAAATATGTCTGTTTTCGGTGGGATTATTACAGGGATGGTAACATCAGCATTACATAATAAATTCTTTAATATTGAATTTAATCCTGTATTCTCATTCTTTGCTGGATCTCGTTTCGTTCCAATCATTACATCATTAGTTATGGCTATTGTTGGGGTTATCTTAGCATTTGCTTGGCCAGTGGTTCAAGGTGGAATCGCAGCGTTAGCTGAATTAGTTAATAGCTCAGGAAACTTCGGAACATTCTTATTTGGATTAATTGAACGTGCGTGTGTACCATTTGGATTACACCATGTATTCTATACACCATTCTGGTATGGTTCATTCGTTGAAGCTAATTTATTAATTGACGGTGTTCATACGACAGTTCAAGGTGCTAATACTGCTTACTTCGTTCAATTAGGTTCAATGGGTGACTTAGTTGGATTAGGAAAAGAAGGAATGCACGAGATTGTAAATGGAACAACTCGTTTCATGGCAGGGAAATTCCCATTCATGATGTTTGGTTTACCGGGTGCAGCTTTAGCTATGTATAAATGTGCAAAACCAGAAAAACGTAAAGTGGTTGGTGGTTTATTAGGAGCCGCAGCTTTAACATCTTTATTAACTGGTATTACTGAACCTCTTGAATTCACATTCTTATTCGTTGCTCCAGTATTATTCGTTGTACATGCTGTTTTTGCTGGGTTATCATTCATGTTAATGGGAATGTTAAATGTATTCATCGGGATGACGTTCTCTGGAGGATTAATTGACTTTACATTATTTGGATTATTACCTGCAGGTGCGGGAGTATCAACAAATTGGTATTGGGTATTAATCATCGGTGCGATTTACTTCGTATTATACTATTTAGTATTCAGCTTCTTAATCAAAAAGTTTGATTTAAAAACACCTGGTCGTGAAGATGATAATGAAGAAGTAAAATTATACTCTAAAAAAGATTTCCAAGAAAAAACAGGTCAAGTAGAAGCTCAGTCATCTTCAGCTGCAGCAGGAGAAGATATTTGGAAGCAAAAAGCTCCATTAGTATTAGCTGCTTTAGGTGGAGAAGGAAATATCGAAAACTTAGATGCTTGTATTACACGTTTACGTGTTGAAGTAAAAGATACAGCTAAAGTAGACAAAGAACAATTAAAAGCATTAGGAGCCGCTGGAGTTATGGAAGTTAAGGGTGGAGTTCAAGCTATTTTTGGTGGAAACTCAAATACACTTAAAAACCATATCTTAGATATTATTGGTGACTAATTAAAAAAGCATGGCGAATAGGCCATGCTTTTTTTGAACGAAAAACTCTATAAGGTTAAAAGGAACCACTACATTCTATTAACCAGTATAGAGTTTGACACTATAATCCCATTTTATATTTTATATTACATTAAAGGAAAATTTTGAGACGTAACTGTTCCTTGCCCTGCAGACATTGTTCCGGTTGTTTGGGTTGGATAGGGAACAAATGATTGTTGTACCACTTGAGTAGGTGCAATGGTTTGTTGGACGACTTGCGTTTGGTTTTGTTGTAAGAATGGTTGTTGCATGATAGGAGTTGCAACAGGTTGAGGTGTAGCAAGGTATTCATCATAATAATAAGCTTCGGTTGTTTGACTCGGTGCAGTTACATAGTTATGTTGCGTATGATGATGATGAATATTTCGAATCACAACTGGTTTGATATGATCAACACGATGATAGTGATGTTGTTGATAAGGGCAAACTGTAGTTGGTTCTACCACCTGGCAACATGTTTCGTATGGCCCCATTGGTGGCATAGCAGGTGTCATTGGCGTAGGATTACATCCTGAGCATCTAGTATTTGTATTCATGATTTAGAACATCCTTTCATTTTGTAATTCAGTTACAGTATAGTATATTATCTTGGCTTATTTTTGAATGGTTTTGAGCCTATCACAAAATAAAAATTGAAAGGATTCTTTTACTTTTTATTGTTTTAGAAAGCAACATTGATCATCCCAATAATTAGTGAGGATGAACTGTCAAACGGATAAAATATAATCGGATTGATTTTACTCAGAAATAGAGTAGCCATGATATCTGATTTCATGTTTCTAATCATAACTACAATAACGCTTTGAAAAATCACAATCGCATCAAGATGCAAGATTCTTCCTTGATAGTCAGGAGAAGCCTCAGATTTATTATAAGATAAATACGGGATGGAAATTTGAAGTCAAATTGAGCTTATTATGAAAAAGAAGACTCAGGTGTTGGATTTGCTATTTAGAAGTGAAGCATATCTGTGAATTTTCAGTTTCTGTCATGAATGCTTGACGAATTCCTATTAGTTTAATACGTTTTCCATTAAAATCAGAAATTTAAATCATTCATTCGAATAAGTATTATAGGTGATGATATCTTCATTTTATACCGATTACTCCTTTTATAAAGGCACTGTCGTTACTTCTAAAAATTCAACAATATAGGTTAAATAAAGACATAAAAAAAGAGCCATTGGCTCTTTTTTTATGATTCAATGATGATTAAAGGAACCATCATTTCTTCTTTTGTTAATCCGGCATGAGTAGCTCCAAAGTCGAATCGTTTGGTAGTCATAGCTAAATAGCCAAGTACTTTTTTACCGGTTGCACATGCAAGGTAATCTCCGAGGAAATCAGTTGTTTTTCGGTGTGATAGTCCTTGTCCAAATAGTTGTTGATTCAGGACTTCTTGTTTGCTTAATAGGATGAATTCTTCTCCAAATAATCGGTTAAAACGCTCTTCAAATGCTTGCTTCATTTCAGGCTTAATGAAAAATGAAACGGCACGTTTTTCAATTGAAGGTGGCATGATAAAGCACTCATCTAATTCTTCGTATTCATTTAAATAAATGGTCGGTTCAACATCAATTAATCCATGATCAGCTGATGCAATAAATAAGGTATTAGATGTTGTTTCTACGATTTGTTTAAATAAATCATTAATTTCTTTTATTTTTTCTTTTGTTTCGTTTGAGTAGCATCCTGTTGAGTGCATTGTTTTATCTGGATCTGGCCAGTAAACAAAGATAAATTTATCATGAGGTGCATCGCAAAGTTTTTTTAACTCTGTAAAGACTTCTTTTGCTGATTCAACGCCTATTTTTGTGTTTTTACCTTGATACGCAATATAAGCGGGTTCTATCATGTAAGTTTTAATGCGTTGGTTCGTCGTTTGTTCAATTTTATCAAGAATATGTTCATACGGCATACAAGTGTGACCAGCATGTGGAGCGTCAATTTTTTCACCACTATAGCTATCCGTATTAATGAAGGTATCAATAAAACGTCCGTATTCTTTAAAGTATAAAGACCAGCCAAGCCATCCGTGTTCATTTGGTGATTTTCCACTGTAGTAAGCCGTCATTGCAGCTGTTGTCGTAGAAGGAAACACAGAGGTTAATTCTTTTATGATGTTTTGGTTTATAAAATCATCTGCTTTTAAATTTTGATTTAACATATCAATTCCCATTCCATCAAAAACCATTAAGACAACGTTTTGATGAGGTTTGTTTAAGGAGTTAGATAAGTCTTCAATCGTTGAGTAGTTAGATTCAATACCATAATGAGTTAAAATCGTAGAAATGGTATTCATAATACTATTGTTATAGTCTGGGTAGACAATATTTTTCATTTTTTTCACCTCTTTATTATCTTTTTTATTATAAATCATTTCCTAATGCTTAATCTACCTCAAAGCTTTTTATTTTGAAATTACTATCTTCTAATGTGAGAATTGAATCCGAAAATCTAGTTGCCAAAGTCATATCATGAGAAACAATGAATTGGCATAATCCCTGTTGTTTTAGTGGGTGAATCAAGTGGATATCAAATCTAGTTATTTTTTGATTTATAAATTCAATGGGAACAAAGTTATTATCATAACCAATCACAACCACGTCCTCTGAAGTTTGATTTTGGCAAACTGTGAGTATGATGACACATAGGATAAGAAATCGTATATAGTTTAGATTTTAAATTCATTGTTCTTCCTATTAGTTGCGGAAGCGCACGGTTTCATTTAGGCTCTTTTGGCGCGCATAACATATAAAAGAACAATAAAAAAACTCCCGTCTCTAGCTCATTTACCAGAGGACGGGAGTTTTTAGTATCTCACGAGGCCAACCTCATCAAGTACGACAAATAAAATTTGCTATAGCACGATAACGGGGGCAAGGGATTCAAAATAGTCTACCTAAAATCGAACTGATTTTTTCGGTGTTTAGCTCAGAGAGGTGTTCCATATTGTTTTAATATTTACACTCACCCTACGGAAACTCTCTATGATTAAAATGAAACCTTTACTATTTCTCTTCATTGTCATTTTTTATCTTAAAACATCCTATAATGCCCAAATGATAAATTGTCAACCAAATAGAAATGATTTTAAAAAAAATCAGAGTGAAAAAGTATTAAAAGAACAAGGAAAGGCATCCTAAAAATAAGCCAAAACTCTAGTATTTTTGGAACTGGATTTACAAATTTCGTTGACATTCGACATCTGGAATAGTAGAATTTGAAACTGAGTCCCAATTTCTATTTTGGAGAGATGTATAATGAATTTTACAAAAGGATATAAAACAAGGCAAAGAAGTCAAATATTAGGGTATCTCGCTAATAATTCTGATCGACATATAACGGCAGAGGATATCATGAACCACTTTAGTAAGAAGGGCGATAAAATTGGAAAATCAACGATTTATCGATATTTGAATGTATTAATAGAAAAAGGTGTTATACGAAAGTATGTCGAGGGAAAAAGTAAGATGGCCTGTTATCGCTATGTTAAGCAAGTTTGCTCTAAACAAAATATATATCATTTAAAATGTGGTGTGTGTGGTACTATTTTTGATACGGAGTGTGAAGCATTAGATGTTGCCGTTGTTTCTTTAGCTAGGAAGAAACATTTTACTTTAAATTTAAAAGAGACATTATTTTACGGTGTCTGTGAACACTGTTTGAAGGAAAAGAAAGACGAGTAGAAAGAAGAGAAAAGTTATGCTAAAAAATATTTTTAAAATTTATATTGAGGATTTAAAGCGTATCTTCACAAATTATGCTGCTTTCGTTGTCATTTTAGCACTGTGTATTTTACCATCACTTTATGCTTGGTTTAATATTAAAGCCTCTTGGGATCCATATTCTCAAGAAGCCACAAGCCAAATTAAAATTGGAGTGGTAAATAATGATGAGGGAACGATACTAAATGGAGAAGCAGTTAATATCGGAGACCAAGTTATTGAAGAATTGAAAAAAAATGATCTCATGGGATGGCAATTTGTAAGTGAAGAAGAAGCTGAAAAGGCACTGGATGAGGGAACATACTATGCAACGTTAACCATTCCAGGTAGTTTTTCAAATGATCTTACCTCTTTAGTTACAAATGATGTTCATAAAGGTCAGATTATCTACCGAGTAAATGAAAAAATTAATGCAATTGCACCTAAGTTAACAAGTAAAGGGGCAACAGGTGTTCAAGAAAGTGTAAATGAAACGGTCATCAAAACAGTAAGTAGTGTCTTATTAGAAACAGGGAAAAGTCTTGGTCTTGAAATTCAAGATACGCTACTTCCCAAATTAGCTTCTGTAGCAAACAGTTTAAATGAATTAACAACAAAATTTGGTTTGATTAATGAAACTGTCGCAAAAGCCAATGATGGGGGATTGAAATTGAAAGATTTAATATCTCAAATTCAAAGCGACTTACCAAAAATTCAAGAAACGTTAACCTCTGCACAGACGTTAACAAGTAGTATTGAAACGTTTATTTCAACCTCACAAGGAAGTATTAATGATTTATTTCCAACAGTGAAAGCTGATGTTCAACTCGTGACTGATATCACAGCAGAAATGATGAAGTATGTCGATGGACTTAAACAAGCAATTGAATCAGGTTCTGCAGAAGCACCAACGATGATTCAAAATTTAATTACAAAAGTGAATAGTGGAGAAAACCTAGTCGAATCTTTAGTTAAATTACTAGAATCTTTTAATAAAATTTCATTTGGAAAGCCATTGACAGGAATTATTGAACAATTAAATGGAATAAAAACAGAGCTTGTAAATATCTCTAATTTTTTACAGACATTATTTGATGAGGTTGTGAATAGTGGAGAACCTGATTTAACGCTTTTAAGTAAAGTTCAAACGGTTTTACAAGATGTTCAAACCATTTCAAGTGATTTAGTTAATCATTTTGATGATAAAGTTGCAGCTCCTTTGAATTCAATTTTAGATGAAGCTTATAAAACCTCTCAAAATGTTTTAACCGTTTTAAAAGATGCAGAAGCTAAATTACCTCAAGTTAGTGAATTATTAAATGTTGCTTATGAAGGAGCAGATACAGGAATTGAAGCGATTCAATATGTGAATGAAAAATTACCTCAAGCAGAAAATATTATTGCTGAGTTAGCAGGTAAGGTAACGGATATTAATAACAGTCAAGAGCTAAAAGATGTATTAGAACTGCTTCAATCGGCCGTACAAGAACGTGAAGATTTCCTATCAAACCCAGTGGAACTTGTAGAGGAAACAGTGTTTCCAATGCATAATTACGGAACAGCTATGACGCCGTTTTATAGTGTTTTAGCCATTTGGGTAGGAATGACGTTACTCGTTTCAATGTTATCTGTCAAGGCAAAAGGAGATTATCATCCAATTGAGGAATATTTCGGTAAATTCTTATTGTTTGTTAGCATTTCTCTTGTTCAAGCGTTGATTATAGCATTAGGAGACTTATATATCTTAAAAATTTATTGTATGAATTCTGGTTTATTTATTGTAAGTTTACTCTTTACAGCCGTGACTTTCACCTTTATTGTTTACTCACTCGTTTCAGTCTTAGGTAATGTTGGGAAAGTTGCATCCATTATTTTATTAGTTCTACAAGTGGCGGGTTCTGGTGGAACCTTCCCAATTCAATTAACGCCGAAGTTCTTCCAAATGATTAATCCATTTTTACCATTTACGTATTCGATTTCAATGGCACGGGAAGCCATTGGAGGGGTTGTCCAAACCGTATTAACGAAAGATATCGTGATTTTATTGATTTTTATTAGTGCGGCCATTTTAGTGGCTATCTTCTTGAAAAAACCACTGAATAAATTATTGAGTGGTTTTGCAGAGAAATATGAAGAAAGTGGTCTTGGGGAATGAAAAATAGCAGGGGCTTTATCCCTGCTATTTTTAGTAATATAGATGATAATCTAAACAAAATCCAATTAAAATACCAATGGCATAGCTTACTAAATCTTGAATCAAAAAACCATAGCCTAAAACTAAACCACCAAGTGTGGATGCTCTTATTTGATTAATCCAATCGGCTTGGTACAATTGACTGAATTCAATCAAATAAGAAAAGATGAAGGCGAGAAGGAGACTTTTGATCAGTGTTCCATTAGGGTGTAAAAATTGAAAACCAAAATAGACCATCATTGCCCATAATGTATCTCCAATATATGGCGCAATTGAATCGGGAAAAACGAAAATGAATTTTCTAGAAGCTAGTCCGAGTCCAATGGTTAACACCACCATAAAAAAATAAATCCTTCTTTTTTTCATTAATAAAGCCTCCTTTTATAGCGATAATCCTATCACAATAAGCGTGGGGAAACAATGGCAATGAGGGAGTTTTTTTGCTAAGAAATAACCCTCACAAACATCATAAAATGATAGATTCAATATCAAAAAAGCAAAAAGTTGATATTGAATCTTTGAAGATAGTTGACAGGCATTTTTAGATATGATATATAAGAATTATACAAATTAGCACTCGTTTATTAAGAGTGCTAATAAGGTAAAAACAGAGGAGCGATTGAATTGAAACAGTTTAAAGCCGAATCAAAACGATTATTAGATTTAATGATTAATTCTATTTATACCCATCGAGAAATTTTCTTACGTGAGTTGATTTCAAATGCAAGTGATGCCATTGACAAGCTATATTATAAAGCCTTGACAGATTCGAATTTAAGCTTTAATCAAGAGGACTATTATATTAAAGTAACGGCTGATGAGACAAACCGTACAATTACGATTTCCGATACGGGAATCGGGATGACAGAAGCACAATTAGATGATCACTTAGGGGTCATTGCAAAAAGTGGATCATTACAATTTAAAAAAGAGACTGAATTAGAAGATGGACATGATATTATCGGACAATTCGGAGTTGGATTCTATTCTGCCTTCTTAGTCGCTGATAAAGTAACTGTGATTTCAAAATCAATTGATTCTGATCAAGCTTACAAATGGGAATCTTGTGGAGCAGATGGATATACCATTGAACCATGTGAAAAAGCGACAGTCGGAACAGATATTATCTTACATTTAAAAGAAAATAATGAAGATGAAAATTACGATGAATACTTACAACAATATAAATTAAAATCAATTATCAAAAAATATTCAGATTTTATTCGTTATCCAATTAAAATGGATATTGTGTCTTCACAGTTAAAAGAAGGTAGTGAAGATGAGTATGAACAAGTAACCGAAGAGCAAACAGTTAACAGTATGGTTCCAATTTGGAAGAAAAATAAACGTGAATTAAGTGATGAAGATTATGAGAATTTCTACACAGAAAAACATTTTGGATATGACAAACCATTAGCACATGTTCATTTAAGTGTAGATGGAAATGTAAGTTATAATGCAATCTTATATATTCCTGAAAAAATGCCATATGATTTCTATACAGCAGAATATGAAAAAGGATTAGAGTTGTATTCTAGCGGTGTACTAATTATGAATAAATGTGCTGACCTTTTACCAGACTACTTTAGTTTTGTAAAAGGAATCGTCGATTCAGAGGATTTATCACTCAACATTTCACGTGAAATCTTGCAACATGACCGTCAATTGAAATTAATTGCGAAAAATATTAAAACAAAAATCAAAAACGAATTAGAAAAAATGATTAAAAATGACCGAGAAAAATATGAAACATTCTATGAGTCATTCGGTCGTCAATTAAAATTCGGTGTATACAGTGATTTTGGAGCAAATAAAGATGTCTTACAAGATTTATTAATGTTTAAATCATCACATGAAGATAAATTAGTCACATTAGAAGAATATGTATCTCGCATGCCAGAAGATCAAAAACATATTTATTATGCCGTTGGAGAGTCAATTGAGCGTATTAAAAAATTACCTCAAACAGAAGCCGTGCTTGATAAAGGATATGAAATCTTATTCTTTACAGAGGACATTGATGAATTTGCTATCAAGATGCTAATGACTTATAGCGAAAAAGATTTCAAATCAGTGTCGAGTGCCGACTTAGACTTAGATACGGATCAAGCAGACGAAGAAGCAACAAAAGAATTTGCGTCAATCTTTGAAAACATGGCGACAAGTTTAAAAGGAAAAGTAAAATCAGTTCGTGCTTCTCGTCGTTTAAAAACTCATCCGGTTTGCTTAGCAAATGAAGGAGAGTTATCAATTGAAATGGAAAAAGTATTAAATGCCATGCCAAATGCTCAGCAAGTCAAAGCGGATAAAGTTTTAGAAGTTAACGTAAATCATGAAGTGTTTAAATCATTGCAAACGGCTTATGAACAAGATCGCAAAAAGTTTGATTTATATACAGATGTTTTATATAACCAAGCTTTATTAATTGAAGGATTATCGATTGAAGATCCAGTGGCATTTACAAATAATGTTTGTCAATTAATGAAATAATAGACTATATTTCTAAAATATTTTATGTCTTAGATGTATCGAGCACCTTGAAGGATTTAACCTTCAAGGTGTTTTTTTAGGAAGCGAGACAGATTATGGAGATGAGTGTTATACAAGGAAGATTCTAATTTTAAATGAAATGACAAAAAAGTATGGGGAATTAGATTGAATATCTGTCTCATACTTAATTTATAGTTTGATAAATTGAGATTACATTACATGAGAATTTGACCTATAATTTGAATTTGAGCGTAACATGGCACAATATCAGTTACAGAAATGAGCCCCATTGGAAGTGTAATTCCAGAAAAAGAAAATAAATTGTTTTCAGATAAGTGGTCATTCATTGTCATCGAAGGAGGCGTAATTGAAATTCCTGTTGGACTCAGGACATGAAACTCTCCAGGTAATAAGTCGGTACCAGGGACATTAATCGCAGTTAAATTTCCCAAGTGTCATAGATTGATGAGATAGGCGATTATATCTGAATTTATAAGAGTTGTCATCTTCATACCAGACGGTTCATCATGAAATGTCACAGACTGAACTTCTTTTGTTATACACACTAATGATTGGCAATTGTGATAGACTGGGTGTCCTGTTTCCCGTTTCTAGGATTTAATAAAATCTCATTTTGAGAATTTGGTTCTGTGTAGGTATATCCTATTTTGACAGTATTGGATACGATATCATTTAAGGAAGCGACATGACTGACGTTGACAGCGATTGTTAAAATGAGTTCATTGAGCGGATGAACGGTGGCGATAGCTTTAATGTCATAATAATGATCAAATTAAGCGGTTTCGTAGGAAATCACTGTTTCTTCCGGTGGATAAATATGATTCTCTCGTAGAATAATATGAATGCTTTCCCAGATAGGGGTTAAGTCAGAATCAAATATTTCACGAAAGACGATATCATGTAAATCAGTATCTCCATTATTTAAAGAAAGTATTGAATACTTAATGATTTCATTTGGGGCCACAGAAGCAACACCTTTTATTTTTTAAACAAAAATACTTGGATGATAGGTTGTGAGTTGTGATAAGTTGTTTTCACTGAAATTTGATTTTAAGACTTCCTTTTCAGATGTAAACGAATATTTAATTGTTGCTATATTATTTAAAATTCTCGTCAATAAACACACCTCCATATTCTTTATTAATTGATCAGCTCTATATAGTTTATGTAAAAAAGATAAGGTAATTAGGCAATTAGAAGATTAATGCCATAATAGAATAGAGTAGTAAAAAAAGCAATTAAATAGCTTAAGTTGTCAAAAATGGAAAGGTTGTTTATAATTTATAGGTGAGTAAAGCGTTATTAACGTTACTTCTAAATCTAATCGGTTAAATGAAGACAGGTTAAGACGTTAGTCAGAAAGTATGGTGAACCAATGAAGAAACAAACAAAAGAAATGATTTGGATTGGAGTCGGATTGATTCTTCTCTCATTATTTTTACACTTTTTACATGTCGTCATATTTAAAGATTTGCATCACACGTTAATCTTTTTATTTGCTGATATTGCTTTTATTCCAATGGAAGTGTTCTTTACAACCCTCGTGATTGAACGATTACTTGAAAAACGTGAGAGTCATCATGTTAAAGAGAAATTAAATATGTTGGTTGGCGTTTTCTATGCCGAAATCGGGACACAGCTTTTATCTTATTTTGTAGAGCAAGATGATAACGTCTATGTTTGTAAAAAATTACGTGTTCAAGATCCTTCCGTTTGGGATGAAAATTACTTTAAACGATTACAAGAATTAAACTCGACTTATCACTATGAAGTTTCTCTTGATAAAGTGGATTTAAAGCAGTTACATGATATTTTACATGAAGGGAAAAATCTATTGATCACGCTGGTCACAAATGAAAGTTTGCATGATCATGAAACATTTACTGAAATGTTAATGTTAATCTTACACTTAAAAGAAGAACTAGATATGCGAGATTATGAGTCATTAACAGAAACGGAAAAACTCCATCTGACACATGATATGGAAGCTTTATATCGTTACTTAACTTATGAATGGTGTCATTATTTAAATTACCTCAGCAAAAATTATCCCGGATTATTTAGTACAGCGATTATGTTGAGTCCGTTTAATAAAAAACATCAACGTCAGGCTCTAGAAGATCATAAAGGGGGAGCATGCTAATGGCTCTTCTTCATAAAAAGGACAGTGTTGGACTCATTGCTTTATCTAATGGTCCTGCTCTAATGATGAAAGACACGTTTGAACAATTAGAGCAGGTATTAAAGGAAATGGGACTTAATGTTATTTGGGCACCTAAATTGTACCGCCAAGAGAGTGTCTTTCAGGCATCTGATTCAGAAAAAGCAGAGATGTTAATGGATTTTTACCGAAATGATGAGCTTGTAGCTATTTTTGATGTCTCAGGTGGAGATTTAGCAAATGGCGTTTTATCTTATTTAGATTATGACCTCATGAAACGTTATCCAAAACCATTTTTCGGGTATAGTGATTTGTCGGTGGTTGTAAATGGATTATATACGAAAACCCACCATAAGACGTATTTATATCAAATTCGTAACTTAGTAAGTGAGGATGCCTCAAAGCAGCAACAGTGGTTTAAAGAAACGCTATTTCACCAAAAAGATACCTTGTTTCAGTTCGATGTTGAATGGATTCAAGGAGAAACGTTGGAAGGAGAGCTTATCGGTGGAAATATTCGTTGCTTTTTAAAGTTAGCGGGTACTCCTTATTTACCAAGTTTCGAGAAAAAAATTTTATTGCTAGAAAGTTATAGTGGTGATGTGGCAAAAATGGCGACGTATTTAAATCAGTATAAGCAGATGGGGGTATTTGAGCAGATTAATGGACTGATTTTGGGAAGTTTTACGGAGATGGAACAAAAGCAATATGAACCAGATATCGTATCTCTTGTTAAAAGCATTGTTAATTTACCACAGCTACCAATCGTTAAAACATCTCAAATTGGACACGGACCTGATTCGAAGTGTGCGATCATTGGCGAAAGATTAATGATGAAGAAAGAAGGATAAAACATGAAAGAAAAGCAACAGGTAAATTGTGCAACGTGTGAGCACAATGTCTTTAATGTGTGCATGAGTTATCACGGGTATTATTTTCATGGTGAAGCCATCGGGGATGAAGAAGTCGAATGTGAGGATTGGGTACTAAATCCTTATTCTTATCCGACACAATTAAAGTTAAAAAAATAAAACTCGCATTTGCGAGTTTTATTTTTTTCGTCGTTTTAAACAAATCCCCGTTCCAATACTTAAGGCTCCTAGAGGGAGGAGAATACTTGAAAGTCCAGTTTCAGGAGCGATGCGAGGTCCCACTTGAACTGTAACGGTTTTAGACGTTGTCGAACCGTAAGAATCTGTGACTTCAAAGGTTAAGCGATACATTCCAATTTGAGTTAAATCAATGGTATTTTCTTTTAATTGAATCCATTCAGTAATATCACCATCTTCTTCATCGTAGGCCGTTACGTAATCCATTGGATCAAATAGTTGGTTGAGCTCAAGTTGTAGTGGATCATCGATGATTAAAATTGGAGCAGCGTTTCCGTTGAATTGAAGTGGAATCATCACTTGACCACTAAATAGGGTTGAAGCTGCACCAAGGCTGACTGCCTGTTCAAAAGTGAAAGATTCATACTGAGCTTGCCAAACATTAAGCCAGTTAATTGTATGTTCTGTTTCTTCATAGTACCCGTTATTTGAAATGGTTACCGGCGTGATGAAAGCAGAATCTAAATCATGAATTGGATTAAGTAAATGTGCATTTTCACCAGAAAAGACATTTAATCCACTTAAAGTAATACGTTGTTGCATTAAGTTAAGTTCTGTTAATTTTGTTAGCGTCATGAGGGGGCTAATATCTTGAATGCTATTATTTGATAGACCTAATTTTGTTAAGTTAATAAGTGAAGAAAGCGCCGATAAATCATTAATTTGATTGTAATCAAGATAAAGAACACTTAATCGAGTGAGAGAGGCTAAGGCATTTATAATTTTAATTTGATTGTAGGATAAGTCAAGAGCATTTAAATTGATTAAGGTCGCAAGGGCAGAGATATCTTCGATTTGGTTACGATCAAGTGTTAGGGTTATGAGGTTTGTTAAGTTGCTTAAGCCAGAAATATTATAAATTTGGTTATGATCAAGTGTTAATTCAGTTAAATTGCTTAAGGTGTTTAAACTAGAAATGTCAACAATCTCGTTGTCAGCTAAATGAAGCATCTGTAAGTGAACAAGTTGATGTAAAGGACTGACGTTACGAATAGTGTTATGAGATAAGTGCAGTTCTTGTAACTTATTTAAAGAAGCAAGAGGGGATAAATCTTGAATTTGATTGTTTTCAAGATAAAGGTTTGTCAGTTTTGACAAAGAAGCAAGAGGAGAAAGATCTTGTATATCGTTATAAGATAAATCTAGACCCACTAGATTTACACATTCTTCTAAACCAGTAATGTTTGTGATTCCTTTATGGTCTAAATAAAGAATGCCGGTGAAACTTCTTAGTTGACCTTTTGTAATGTCAGCACCTGATGATTGTCCAAGCTCTGCGTTAATCGCAGCTTTTAAGGCGGGATCAGGGATGTTGACAATTTCATTACGATCAACAGATGTATCCTCAATTCTTGGGTATTGTTTAGGAGAGTAATCGGCTTCATCTGTATGAGCTAAAACTGAGGGAGCCGATATAGCTAAAAGACAACAAAAACAAAGGGTAAATAGACTTGAGTATTTAAAATTAACCATAATAATTCCCATCCTTTATTCAAAATATCTATGTTATTACGTTTTGCAAAGAACGGTGATTTATTCGAGATTTTAAAAGAAAGTGTCGAAAAAAATCTGAGTCATTCAGTTGAAAAGAATTGACTAAAAAATAATTGTTAGCATATACTGTTATTAATAATCGAACAATGAGGTGAAAACATGAATACAGTTCTTAACTAATTGAAAAATCGCAAAAGCATAATCGGTTTGTTCGTGAGAATGCCTCACATTTTTTGTTATGCGTTGCGACATTAGTTAAGAAATGAATGGACACACCTTAAGGTCAGAAAACTTTTTCGTTGTCGATGAATCATTTCATCGATTTTTTTTATTGTTTTTGAAAAGAGCTTAACTAATGGTTAGCAACTCAATGATGGAAACCGATTTCAAAATCATAATCGGGGTGATAAAATGTCAAAGATACGTATTTTGAATGGTTCGTTTCATTATCCTAATACGAATCAGTTAGTATTTGAAGGATTAAATTTAGATATTGAGGCCACATGGAAAAGTGGAATCGTTGCTAGAAATGGAATGCGCAAAACGACATTGTTAAAATTGATTCATGGAGATTTGAAGTTAACAACAGGAGACTGCCAAAAAGAAATTGAAACAGCCTTTTTTCCGATTACGTTTAAGCATTCTGATGGGGTTGTCCTTGAATTAATGAAAAAAGAAATTGGCCCTTATGTCGAATGTGAACAAGTCATGGCCGCTTTTTTACAAGGGGAGGCATCTGAAGAAGATTATTACGAGGCGCTTAACACCTACTTAGAATATGATGGGTATGAGATTGAAAGTAAAATAAAAAAAGAAATTCATCGTTTAAATCTTTCAGATGATATCTTATCAAGAGAATATGAGACGCTAAGTGGTGGAGAGCAAACGAAAATTCAAATGGTTATTTTATTTTTAAGGCCGCAGACTTTCGTGTTGCTAGATGAGCCAACGAATCACTTAGATAAAGAAGGGATTGAGCAACTGTCCAATTATCTAAAATGTAAATCGGGATTTTTATTGGTTTCTCATCATCGTCATTTTTTAGATGCGTGTGTGGATCATATTATTGCTTTACAGGGCCATTCTGTCGTGGTTCAACAAGGAAATTACAGTTCATATGAATATGATTACGAGTTGAAGAGGGAGTTTGAGTTAAAGCAACGAGACAAAATTGAAAAAGATATTCGCCGTCTAGAGGAAGTCGCCAGAGATCGACGTAATTGGTCAAATGCGCGTGAGAAAGAAAAAATTGGAGCCGGTGATAAGGGATTCGTCAGTCATCGAGCAGCTAAAATGATGAAGCGTGCATTACATGTGGAAAGACGTATCGATCAACAATTACAGGAGAAAAAGGAACTCATCAAACACAAAGAACATATTCCGTATTTAAAAATTACTCAACATCAGCAAGTATCCGTACTTTACCAAGTGTCACATTTAAATGTTTCATATGGGGATAAGATGATTTTACGAGATATAAGCTTTACGCTTGAAGCAGGAGAACGCCTGGTTATTGAAGGCCCTAATGGAAGTGGGAAAACGACATTAATTAAGAGTTTATTAGAACAAATTCCATACGACGGGATGATTAAACGTGATAATCGAGTAAAGGTGGCTTATGTGTCTCAATTTCCGAAGTATCAGTCTGGATTTTTGCGTGATATTTTGCAAATTGAACAACTTGAAGAAGCACGATTTAGAAGTATTTTAGGAGCACTTAGTTGTCATCGTGACATTTTTTTGCGTGATTTATCAAGCTTTAGCTTAGGAGAATTAAAAAAGGTTGAGATGGCTAGAAGTCTTTATAATCCGAGTCAGGTTCTTATTTGGGACGAACCGCTGAATGGACTTGATATATTAAGCCGAAAAGCGATTGAAGAGGCGATTTTACAATCTGAACCAACCATGATTTTTATTGAACATGATGAAACATTTATCGAAAAAATCGCCACCAAACGCTTAGTACTTTCCTAAAAAAGTCATCCAGGGACACTGGATGACTTTTTTTGGGGTTCCGGTTACCTATTTGCAATCAAAAGAAAATTATGATACTTTTTAAAGGTATTTTAATAAGTTTTTTTATAGACTTTATAAAATAGTTTTATAAAGTGAAAGGAAGGAACTTTCTTGAATCAAGTCAATACAACGATGACAGTGAAACGAATCAATACAGAGCTTGTAAGAGCAACGCTTAAAAGACTGAAATCGGCGACAAAACCTGAAGTTGCTAAAGCAACGGGGCTTAGTGTTATGACCTGTGGAACCATTTTAAATGAGTTACTTGCAACGGGTGAAGTGTTAGAGCAACAAGTGGATCCTTCGAGTGGAGGACGTCCAGCTATTCGTTATGAGTATCAGGCCAATTATGCTCAAATCGTCTGTTTATATGCGAGAACGGAAGGGAATGAGCATTTTATCAGTTATCAAGTTTGTAATTTATTAGGTGAGTGTTTAGAAGAAAACACGATTTATTATGACGAGATTACGTATGACGTATATGAACAACAATTAGAGCGCCTAAAAGATGTTTATCCAGCGATTAAAGTAGCAGGAATTGGGGTCCAGGGTGTCGTGCATGAAGGGGTGATTGGCGTTTGTGATATCAAGAGGCTTGAAAAGGTGGACATTGTTTCGAAGTTAGAAGACAAATTAAAGATTGACATTGTCGCTCAAAATGATATGAATTTAATCACGTATGGTTACTATCAAAAACAAGAGGATGAATCCCCCAAAAACATAGCCTATGTTTATTTTCCTGATGGTAACTACATGGGAGCCGGTCTGATTGTGAATGGACAAGTGGTGAAAGGTGAAACTAACTTTTCAGGAGAGTTATCGTTCTTACCGTTGGGGATCCTAAGAAGTGAACAACTAGAGCAGTTCAAACAACCAGACACCATGGTTAAATTAGCCGCGAAAAGTATCGCGTCACTTATTGCGATTATTAATCCAGCAGTAATCGTTTTAGCAGGACGCTGTGTAAAAGAAGAAGATTTAAAACGGATTGAATCAGAGGTTAAGACAATGATTCCAGGTGTTCATATGCCAACACTTAAGTATCGTCATGATATTCATGCCGATTATATGAATGGATTAAAAACGTTGACGCTAGAACAACTATCGTACCCATTTAAATTTGAGAAGAAGACATTTTAGGAGGAAAAATGATGACTGAAAAAGAAAGAATGTTAAGTGGAAAACCTTATTTAGCGTTTGAAGACACGTTACTCGAAGAACGCCAACGCGCGAAAGGACTTGTTTATGAAATTAATACGTTGCATCCGTTTAAACTCGATGAACGACGTACGCTGTTAAAAGAATTGCTCGGAAAGACAGGTGAAAATTTCTTTGTTGAGCCACCATTTCGTTGTGATTATGGTTATAACATTGAAATTGGAGAAAATTTTTACTCAAACTATAACTGTACGATACTAGATTGTGCCAAAGTGACAATAGGAAATAACGTATTATTTGCACCTAATGTGAGTTTATTTACAGCTGGACATCCGATCGATGCGACATTGCGTGCACAGGAGTATGAATATGCGTTTCCCATTACGATTGGAAATGATGTATGGATTGGAGGAAATACGGTCATTAACCCAGGAGTGACGATTGGAAGCAACGTGGTTATCGGATCAGGATCAGTCATCACGAAAGATATTCCATCCAATTGTATTGCTGCTGGAAATCCATGCCGTGTGATTCGTGACATAACAGAGGAGGATAAGCAATATTATTATAAGAAACTAAAATTTGATCGCTAGGAGGAGAAAGATAATGGAGGGGATTATCAAGCAATTGATTGAGGAATATCGTAAACTTGAAGAAGTTGAGGCCATTACGATTGCAGGTTCACGTGCCGCTAATCGATCAGATGAGCAGTCTGATATCGATATCGATTTGTTTATTACTGCACCCATTTCAGTTGAAAAACGCCGAAACATTGCAACGAAGTTTTCATCTAACATGGAAATTGATAATCGATTTTTCGGAACGGGGGACGAGTTCTTTTTGAAGGATTATCCTATTGAAATCGATGTTTGTTTATTTGATTGGCAAGATATCGTGTCAGGATTAAAACGCGTCATGGAAGATTATCAGGCAAGTACCGGTTATACGACCTGTTTTGTTCATAACGTGGTAAATGCCCAGATTGTCTTTGATCGTCATGGGGAGTTTTCTAAAACACAAGAAAAATATAAAACATCCTATCCTAAAACCTTAAAACAAAATATCATTAGGATGAATTATCCGATTTTAAGACAGTGTTTTTCCTCATATGAGGCGCAAATTAAAAAGGCCATAACGCGAGGGGATTTAAATAGTGTTAATCATCGAGTCACTGCTTTTTTAGCGAGCTATTATGATATTTTATTTGCAGTGAATGAGATGTTTCATCCGGGGGAGAAACGATTACTTCATATTTTAATGCACCAGTGTGATAAATGTCCGGAGCATTTACAACAAAACGTCGAAGCGTTAATACAATCAGTCGGAGTGGATTCAAATAGTGTCTTAGCGTGTTTAACGTCATTAGTTGATGAACTTGATGTATTATTAAAACAAGAGAACTTACTTGATTAAACAAGAGAGTTACTCTTGTTTTTTTATTTCATGTTAACTTTGAATTTCAAAATAGTTGACGTAATAATAGAGATATGCTAAACTCTTTTTAATTCAAACTGTTTGAAATTCAAAACAAAGGAGAAAAAAGATGATTTTAAAGGAAGAGTTGTTAAGTATACTGGAGCAAAATCGTCATCAAGTTATGTCGGGGCAACTCTTAGCTAATCAATTAAATGTCAGTCGCACAGCAATTTGGAAATGCATCACGGCATTAAAAGAGGATGGCTATGAGATTAATACGATTCAAAATAAAGGGTATCAACTTCATAAATCTTGTGATGTACTATCCGTTGCCGGTATTAAAAGTCATTTAAAGTCATGCTACCAATCTAACGATATATTCTTACACCAAATCATTCCGTCAACGAATGAAGAAGCGAAACGATTGCTCACACTGGGAGTTAAGCATCAGACGGTGGTCTTAGCTGAGGGGCAAAGTGCAGGAAAAGGTCGCTTTGGTCGTGCTTTTTATTCACCAGCGCGAAGTGGAATTTACATGACGCTCATTTTACATCCTAATTTACAGCTTAAAAGTTCAGTCTTGCTCAGCACAGCCGTATCAGTTGCGATTTGTCGGGCGATTGAAGTGGTTTGTGGGATACAAACACAGATTAAATGGGTAAATGATATTTATTTGAATGAAAAGAAAGTAGGAGGAATTTTAACGGAGGCAGTCACCGATTTTGAAAGTGGAAGGGTTGAAAGTGTCATGATTGGCATTGGATTAAATGTCTCGACCGACATCTTTCCAAAAGAACTAGAAGAGATTGCAACATCGATTAAGCCTAAATTGGGAACGCGCAATCAATTGGTGGCTGAAATTTTAAATCAAGTATTTAAGATTTGTGAAAATTTAGAGTCAGCTAACTTTTTAGAAGAATATAAGGAAAGATCCACCGTTTTAGGAGAAGACATTTACTTTATCCAAAATGGAGTTAAACAAGTTGGGAAAGCGATTGAAATAGACCATGAAGGAGCCTTAATGGTGAAATTGCCTGACTCAACTATCATTCGACTGAATTCTGGGGAAATCACCATTCGTAAGAGTGGAATCGGAATTGAATCTTTTGAAAAGGTAGGAATTCAAATCGACTCATGAGACTTTTTAGAATTAAAAATTAAAGGATTAATCCAAAAAGAAGGAGCTTAAAAATGAAAACACACGATTTAACTAAAATGGCCATTTGTATCACCTTATTATGTATTTCATCTTATGTCTCATTTCCATTACCATTGTCGCCTGTTATGATTACAACACAGACGATTATCATTAATTTAATTGCGCTAATTTTAACGCCAAAGCAAGCCTTTGTCACTGTGTCGTTATATATCATAATGGGGTTGATTGGCTTGCCTGTTTTTTCAGGAGGAGCTTCAGGTCTTGCTAAAATTTTAAGTCCAACGGGAGGCTTTATTATGGGATTTTTAATCGCAGCTCCACTCATGAGTTATGTAAAAGGAGAATGCGTCCATTTAAAATCAGCGTTATGCATTACAATCTTAATTGGAATGCCGATTATTTATTTATTTGGAACGTATTGGATGAGTTTAAATCAAGGAATCGGTATTTATGATGCGTTTAAAGTGTCTGTTATCCCGTTTGTTTTAGGTGATGTAGTCAAATGTGTGATTGCCTCTTTAGTAGCGGTTAGACTCACTAAAAGGGTTAATCAATCCGTTTTTAGAGGGCAGCTTGTGAATGAATAATGTGGTGGATTTAGAATCTTTATTTGGATTTAAACTTGATTTGATAGAAGAGGAAGAATGTCACTTTATGACCTGAAAATTAAAAAGTGAAGTCACGAATTTCGAGACTTCACTTTTTATGATGAAGTTGTTTATCCTAAGGCAACATCCATGACCATCATCACCATAAATCCTAAGATGACACCGATAGCGGCTAAGTTTTTATTGTCTCTTGCACTTTCTGGAATCAATTCAGAAGACACGACTGAAATCATAGCACCAGCTGCGAAAGCTAATAAAAAAGGAAGTAAGCTACGAACACTAATAGCTGCCAAGGCTCCAATCACACCTGCCACAGGTTCAACTAATCCAGAAGCTTGTCCAGAAAGGAATGATTTCCATCGACTATACCCTTCTCGACGTAAAGGTAGTGAAACGGCAGCCCCTTCAGGAAAGTTTTGAAGTCCGATTCCAATAGCGAGTAAAATAGCAGAAATTAAAGTGGCTCCTTCAATTCCCGCGACAACACCACCAAATGCAACCCCGACAGCTAATCCTTCGGGAATATTATGTATCGTAACTGCTGACACGAGCAGTAAACTGCGTTTTAAAGAATTTTTACCTTCGGCATCTCTCCACTGATTAAAGTAGAAGTGATCCATTAGTTTTTCAGATAAGACAACAAATAAACCGCCAGCTAAAAATCCAAGTGCTGGAGTAAACCAGACGAAATGTGAACCTAAATCTTCCGCTAACTCGAGTGCTGGATTTAATAATGACCAGAAACTGGCGGCAATCATAACGCCTGCTCCAAATCCGAGCATCCCATCAAGTAATCTTTTATTAATGTTCTTAAAGAAAAGAACGACGGCAGCTCCTAGAGCAGTTACTCCCCAAGTAAAAATTGTCGCAAGTAATGCTTGAATTACTGGAGAGAGGCTAGCAAACCATTCCATTTTAAAAATCCTCTCCTTTTTGTCTGTTTATACATTGTCAGTATATTCTAACCTTAGAAATGTGTGCCTGCCTAAAGATGAAGATAAGGAGCTCATTCTCAAATTTGGAAAATATTTAAGCTAGATAACAGTGAATTTTTTTTATATAATAGGATTGTTAGAAATGGAATGTCAAATCAGACAAGTGCTGATTGGCAGACCATTTTAATGATCTCATGTTGGCGCATGAGATTTTTTTATGGGGTTTAATGAACTTTGTTTTTCGCATGAAGAAATCATTGGAGTGCAATTGAAATTCGAAACAATCTAAAATGGAGCGCTGAGGGCGTTCCTTTTTTAATGGATAATTACTGTTGTGCCATCGGGAATCGTCTCATAAATCCATTTTGCATTCGATGGATTTAAACGGATACAACCATGACTTAAAGCTTGTCCGAGTCTTCCATCAATGATATAGCTGCCTGTTGGATCGTATAAAACGGAATGATAGTAATAACCTTCGGCAAAACGTGTGGCATCTTTAACCGTATAACGGTTTGTTCCAAAAGAGGGTTTTCGTCCAATGATTGAAAACGTTCCGCTAATCGTAGGTGTACGAGGAGCGCCAATCGTTGATTTCCATTTGAAAAGTTGGGTCCAAATGTCGTTTTCTTTTTTAAACACATACGTCTCGCGATGCTTCAAATCAGTCGTTAACAAATAATCAGTGGGGCTTTGAATATCATTATCATTCACAAATTTTAACATATCAGTTGAAAACTCAGCTTGTTTCGTTAAATCAGGTTTTTGACCATCATCAGATAGATAAGTATTAAACACATAACCAAATTCATCGTTGTAAACGACATAACTCCAGTTTCCCTCTGTTGCTAAAACTTCAATACGTGATTGTTTGGGAATAAGGGTTAGTACATTAGAAGTGGTTGATGGCGCTTCTCGTAAATTTAAGTTGCTATAAGGGGACATTGTTTTTGACACATAATCACGACTGACATACCCTCTCGTCCCTTGATAATTCACTTCTAACCATTCATCATCCGTATCCGTCACTTCGATTTTTGAATACTTCGGAATCATCAAAAGGATTGGGGCTGAGGTTGATTTACCCCTTCGAAGATTTAAGTTACTGGTTGTATATTTGATTTGAATCGCACGCACTTGGAAATTGATAATTTGCAATTGTATCCATCCTTTCAAAGTTAGTCTACTCATAGCCTATGTGAAGATTAAATAATCAGTTCATGATATAATGTGAAAAAATGGAGGGATGGATTTGCAAACAGAAGGAGTATTTACAATCGTAGTAAACAAGAAGCAGGAGGTATTATTAGTCAAACGAAAAGATTTACCGATTTGGGATTTACCAGGAGGTAGAGTGGATGAAAGGGAATTATTAGAAGAGGCGGCCAAACGTGAGGTGCGTGAAGAAACTGGATACGAGGTGGAGATTGTTGACAAAGTGGGTGTTTATGATCGATCATCATTTCATGATGTGCAACATATCTACACAGGCATTGTAACGGGAGGCTGAGGAATTGAAAACGGTCCTGAAACGGCTAAACTCAAATTTTTTAATCCCAAATGTCTGCCGCTTTTGATGGTGCCACACCGTAAAAAACAAATTAGAGATTATCAAAAAAATAAACGTCACCTTAAAGAAATATTAGAAGATTCTTGGTTATTTTTGAAGTTGTTTCACTAACAGTTAGTATAAGTTTGAGAGGGATGAAACAAGATAAGAAGAGTAATTTCATGAAAGTGAATGAAGAGAATGGAACAAAAAAAATTTAAAAAATTAATCTTAAGTGGCGTCTTATTTGTTGGACTGATTGCGATTACGTTTTACCTTTTATTTCGTAAGCAAAATCTAGGTGACTTATTTCAAACACTCAAACTTGTCAATTTGATGTGGGTGTTCATTGGGGTAGGATGTATGTTTATATATATGTGTCTAGATGCGTTAAATATCAAGCGAATCTTACATATTCTACATCAAGATATTTCCTATTTTAATTGCTTAAGGTATACTTTTTCAGGCTTTTTCTTTAGCTCAGTAACCCCTTCAGCATCTGGTGGTCAGCCGATGCAAATTTATTATATGTTTAAAGATCACATTGAAATCTCGCATTCTTCTTTAGCTTTATTGCTTAACTTTGCGAGCTTTCAACTCGTGACGATTACGGTGGCGATTATCTCCTTTTTAAGTGAGTATCGATTTTTAGGGGATATTGGAAGAACCCTAAAAATTTTATTAATGATTGGCGTTGGCGTAAATTCTTTTTTATTGGTTATCGTATTGATGGGGATTTTTTCAAAAACATGGTCTCTTAAAATCGTTGATTTTGTTTTAAGTCTTTTACAAAAGCTAAAGGTTAAACAAATTGAGTATTTGAGACAATTAGCATATGATCAAATTAAAAAGTATCAAGAAGGAGCTGTCTACATAAAGACACATCAAACACGCATGGGATCAGTTTTATTAACCACCTTTTTTCAAGTCATGGCCATGCATTCTGTGACGTATTGTGTGTATCGAGCGTTTGGCTTATCAGATTTTTCTTATCTCAAAGTGCTATCCCTTCAAGCCATTTTATATATAGCTGTGTCAGCCATTCCATTACCAGGTGCAGTTGGAGTGAGTGAAGGTGGGTTTGTCATGTTATTTGCGACCCTATTTCCGAAAATGTTAATTGATTCAGCCATGCTTTTAAGCCGAGGCATCAGTTTTTATTTATTTGTGGCGATTAGTGGATTAGTGGTGCTATTGGGTCACCTTCTAATAGCCAAACAGAATAAGAAAAAAGAAGGTTTAACTAGTTAACCTTTTTTTCTTTTATGAACGAGAAGAGGATAAATGGGGATAAAAGAAACTAGGTCTTTTCGTGAAGTAGTGTTACAATAGAGAAGTCTCATTGATTTTCGATAAGAAGAAATCGTTATCAGGAACTCATTCATTTCGCTTAAGGGACCGAAATAACCAAGTTTGAATCGTTATAGTTCGGTTATGAATTGTTTGGGTTATAGAACAGATTAAGAAAGTATAGAGGGATTTAAATGACAGCATTTAATGAGTTACAACTGAGTGAATCGATTTTGAAATCATTAACAGGACTTGGATATGAGCACGCGACAGAGGTACAGGCAAGTGTCATTCCAACTGTTTTAAATAAACAAGATTTGATTGTGCAATCTAAAACCGGAAGCGGGAAAACAGCAGCGTTTGGGATTCCGATATGTGAAATGTTAGATTGGGATGAGAATAAGCCTCAGGCGCTTATTTTAACGCCAACACGAGAATTAGCACTACAAATTAAAGAAGAGATTTCAAATATTGGCCGTTTCAAGCGAATCAAGGTAACGGCGGTTTATGGGAAGTCTCCATTTAAAGAGCAGGCTCGTGAATTAAAGCAAAAAACTCATATCGTCGTGGGAACACCAGGTCGTGTTCAAGACCATTTAGAACGTGGGACGTTGTCTCTTGATAAATTATCTTTATTCGTATTAGATGAAGCTGATGAAATGTTAAAGATGGGGTTCATTGAGGTCGTTGAAAATATTATGAATGAAGCACCTAGAAAACGTCAAACGATGTTATTTTCAGCCACAATGCCAGATCGCATTAAAAAATTAAGCCAGCATTATTTAACTCATCCACAAGAAATAAAGATTGAATCACCGACTTTAACAACAGATCTTGTTGAACATGCACTATATGAAGTTCGTGAACAAGAGAAGGTAAAATTATTACAAGATTTATTAATGGTTGAAAATCCAGAGCGTTGTATGATTTTCTGTTCAACGAAAGAAGCGGTTGATGCCCTGTATCGTAATTTATCTCAAAAAGGCTATCCAATTGAACGTTTGCACGGAGGACTGGATCAGAAAGAACGTTTTGAAACGATGAAAAACTTCAAAATTGGTCGTTTTGCCTACTTAGTCTCAACCGATGTCGCAGCTCGTGGGATTGATGTATCAGGGGTTAGTCATGTGATTAACTATGATCTCCCACCGGAAAAAGATTCATTTGTTCACCGTATTGGTCGTGCCGGTCGTGCCGGTCAAAAAGGTAAGGCAATCACATTTGCGACTCGATTTGACCAAAGATGGTTAGAAGAGATTCAAGCTTATATTGGGTTTGAGTTACCGATTTGTGAACGTCCAAGTGAGGATGTGACGCAACAAGCGAAAGATGGGTTTATGAAAAAATTAAATTCACGTCCGACCTTACGTCATGAAAAAACGGCAGATGTAAACCGTGAAATTATGAAGTTATATATCAATGGTGGTAAGAAAAAGAAATTACGTGCGATTGATTTTGTGGGCGCAATTACGTCAGTTGATGGAGTAAGTGGCGAGGATATTGGAATTATTGATATTCAGGATAATGTCACGTATGTTGATATTTTAAATGGCAAAGGATGGACTGTTATTCGCGGTCTAAAAGATAAAACCATTAAAGGGAAAAAATTACGCGTTCAAAAAGCATATGAATAATGAAAAGGAGTTTGTTCTTTAGGGAACAAGCTCTTTTTTTGAAAGTAAATTCAGAAAAAAAAGTAATATTTTTATTATGAAAAGGCATTGTTTTCAACAAACAAAATGAATGGTAAAAATAAAGCGCAAAAACCGTTGCAACAAAAGATTTGGAAAAAAACTTGAGCTTAGAATCAAAAGGTAATTGAAATTTATGAGTGTATCAATTAATAAATTAAAAATATCACAAAAAAAAGAAGAATGTGATAAAAATCACAGTTTTTTTAAAAACTTGATGGTAGAATGAAAAAAGTAATGAGCTAAAAGCTAGATAGCTCTCATCAAAATTAGTCATATAAATGGTTGTAAATGGTTAAACTGTTAAAGAAGGATAATTTAAAACCTAAAGGAGATGTCGATGACAAAAGTAATTAATGTGATGGGTCAAGGTTCGAATGTTGGAAAAACAGACTTGATGGAAGGACTCATTCAAGAGCTTAAAACGCGAGGATTAAGTGTGGCAACCGTGAAACACGATGTACATGGTTTTGATATCGATCATAAAGGTAAAGATACTTACCGTCATCGTGAAGCGGGCGCAGAAACGGTTATTATCTCTTCAAAAAAGAGATTTGCAATGATTAAAGAAGTAGAAGAAGAAATAAAGTTAAACGATATTTTGAAGTTATTAAAAGATAAAGATATTATTTTGGTTGAAGGCTATAAAAAAAGTCCTTTAAGAAAAATTGAAGTCTATCGTGAAGGATTTAGTGAAGGGATTCTAACACCGGAACATTTATTGATTGCGATTGCTTCTAAAACAGAGGTTTTAAGTGAATCTCATTTAGTGATTGATAAAGAAGATTATAAGTCGTTAGCAGATTTAATACTGCAAGAAAAAGAATTTGAATTTGAAGAATAATTGAATAATTTTCTTGAGTATAAAAGGTCCTAAGGAAGTAAAATCTAAGGCATTTATACCTGAATCTAACAAAAGATTCACAGGGTGATACTTGAAAAAGTATGATCTCCACGTTTTGGGAAGGAAAATCAGTAGAGTTTATATAGATTTATATAAGCTTATTGCTCATGCCCAAAAATGGGTGGATGTAATAAGCTTTTTTTGTTGTCAAAAGTAGAGGTGATGGAGATGAAATCATTTATAAGTTTAGAAGAGGCCTTAACCATTATGGATCAAAATATTCTGTCACTTCAAAGTGAAACTGTGGAGTTGCTTGAGAGTGTCGGTAGGATTTGTAGTCAATCGATTTTCTCAGGTATTAATAATCCACCGTTTGATAAGTCGGCCATGGATGGTTATGCAGTTCGAGTTGAAGACTTAAATGAAGTTCCTAAAAAACTAGACATTATAACGACCGTCTTTGCAGGGACAAATAGTGAAGAAGAAGTTCGACCAGGGACCGCCATCAAAATCATGACGGGTGCAAAGATTCCTAAAGGTGCAAATGCCGTGGTGAAAGTTGAAGAGACAACGTGCGAGTCAAATCAGGTCACGATTTTGAAAAAAGCCACTCCTCAGCAATTTATCTGCCCAATAGGAGAAGATATTGAAATTGGGACGTTATTAGTCGAAGCAAAAAAAACATTAAATTATGCGGATATTGGGATTTTAGCGAGTGCAGGTATTCATGAGGTTCAAGTGTATAAAAAACCACGAGTGGCCTTTATTAGTACCGGAGATGAAGTCATGGATGTCAATCAACCGTTAAAAGAAGCTAAAATTTATAATAGTAATAAGTATGCACTCATCGCAAGATTAAAAGAAATGGGATATGACATCACCTATATCGACCATGAATTTGATTCAGAGATTGAAATTGCAAAGAAGTTAAAGCAAGCTGCAGAAGTTTCAGATTTAGTGATCACAACAGGTGGAGCGTCTGTTGGTGAGAAAGATTTAATTAAAGAAGCGATTGAGGCGCTAGGTGGAGAGAAGTTATTTTGGAAAATTCTCATTAAACCTGGATCGGCCATGCTAGCGAGTCTTTATGAAGGAAAACCAATCATTAGTTTATCAGGAAATCCAACAGCAGCGCTCACGACTTTTGAATTAATGGTCAAACCGACGCTTGAAAAATTGAGTGGACAGGTCAAAATAGAATTAAAAAGAGAACAAGCTATTTTACAATCTGATTTTACGAAGTCTTCACCACAAAGACGTTTCGTTCGAGGATTTTTTGAAGCGACACAAGAAGGACAACGTGTGTTTGTGACACAAGTGAAAAGTGGGAATAGCATTCTAAGTTCTGCCCTTCATTCTAATTGTTTAATAGAATTTGAAGCTAATCAAGAACCATTAAAAGCAGGATCGATTGTGACAATCATTAAATTATAAAAGAGGTGGCAGCATTGATTTCAAAAACACTAGCTATTTTAGCAGGTGGAAAAAGTAGCCGTATGAATTATCAGAATAAAGCGTTCATTGCATATAAAGAAAAGCAGTTTATCGAGCATATCATCGAGGCAGGGCGTGATTTTGAAGAGATGATCATTGTGACAAATCAACCAGAAGATTATCAAAAATATAACCTTAAGACAATTTCCGACATTTTCCCGGGAAATGGTCCATTATCCGGCATTCATGTTGCCTTAAAGGCAGCAAAAAATGAAGAAGTGCTATGTATCGCATGTGATATGCCCCTGACAAGTCGAGAGGTGCTTTATTACTTAGGAGAATATGTAACGGATGCTGATGTTTTAGTACCGTTATGTGACGATAGACTTCAACCACTATGCGCCGTTTATCATAAGCGACTTCTTCCTAAGATGGAAAAATGTTTAAAGAATCAGGATTTTAAATTACAAAAATTTATTTTAAGTGCGAATTATGAAGTGCTTAAAGGATTAGAGAATCGTCAATTTGTCGGAAAAGATTTTTTTAATGTTAATACGCCAACGGATTTGTTAGAATTGGAGGAAATATAAATGTATACGGTTGGAATTATCACAAGTAGTGACAAAGGATATGCCGGAGAGCGTGAAGATAAAAGTGGAGCCGTCGTGAAAGAAATCGTTGAGGCAAATGGATTTGAAGTGGTGAAATATATTGTTTTACCAGATGATCAACAAATGCTAGAAGATGAATTTAAAAAGATGTGTGATGAATTAAAAGTTAACTTAGTGTTGAGTACAGGTGGGACAGGATTTTCAAAGCGTGATATTACGCCAGAAGCAACGAAAGCAATCATTGAACGCGAGGCACCAGGAATTTGTGAAGCGATTCGTTACTTTAGCTTACAAATTACTAAACGAGCGATGTTATCACGCGCTGTATCAGGAATTCGTAAGGATACATTAATTGTGAATCTACCAGGAAGTCCAAAAGCTTGTACGGAGGCGTTGGATTTTGTATTAGACGATATAAAGCATGGAATTGATATTTTACTTGGGGAGGCCAAAGAATGCGCAAGAAAATAATCTTATTAACCGTCTTATGTATGGGAATGATTTTATCAGCGTGTGGGACGCAAAAAGAGGAAGTGACTGAACTTAATATCAGTGTAGCAGCGAGTTTAGTCAATCCGATTGATGAGATGATTGAACTTTATACTAAAGATCACCCTGTTAAAATTAATGTAAATTCAGGGGGATCAGGAACACTTAAGAAACAAATTTCAGAAGGTGCAGATATCGGTTTATTCTTCTCAGCGAATGAAAAATATGTGGTTGAGTTAATAGATGAAGGATTAGTAAAGCCTTCTAATAAATCAAACTTAATTTATAACACATTAGTCGTGATTAAGAATAAAGAGGCACAGACACTTAATTCCTTATTAGACATTAAAGAAAATGGATCAATGCTAGCCATTGGTGAAGTAAGTACAGTTCCAGCAGGTGAATACGCTAAAGAATCATTAACTAATCTTGGATTATGGGATGAGTTAGAATCTTCTTTAATTTATGGAAAAGATGTTACCGCTGTTAAAACCTATGTTGAACGTGGAGAAGTTGATTATGGTATTGTTTATAAAACAGATGCAATGAATCTTGAAAATGGTGAAGTGATGATGACGCTGCCAACGGATTCTTATCAAGAAATTGTCTATTCATTAGCATCGATTGAAGGTTATTCAAACGAAGCTGAATGTTTGAAGTTTATGGATTTTATTAAATCAGACACGGGAAAATCAATTTTGAAAAATTATGGTTTTGAAGTAAGTGAGTAAAATGATGGTTGTAGATGCTACCCTCATTTCAATAAAAGTTGTCTTAATTGCGGTTATCACCACGTTCATTCTTACCTTAATCGCGGTATGGGGAATTGGACTTAACAAACATAAGTCGATTCGTTCTCTTGATTTTATCTTTTTATTACCGCTATTTATTCCACCTTCGGCGATTGGCTATTTAATTTTAATCATCCTCGGTAAGAATGGGTGGATTGGAAGGTTTTTAAATCAAAATTTCAATCTATCCATTATCTTTACACTCAGCGCTGCAGTGATTGCAGGAATAATGGTGTCGATTCCGATTATGTATCAGAGTATTAAATCGGCTATTACCTCAGTAGATGAAGATATTATCAATGCGGCAAGAGTTTTTGGGGCCAGTGAGTGGGTGATCTGGTTAAAAATTATTTTACCGCTTTCCATTAATGGGATTTTAAATGGTATTTTACTTTCCTTTGCGAGAGCTTTCGGTGAGTTTGGAGCCACCATTTTAGTGGCGGGGAATATTCCAGGAAAAACACAAACGTTACCGATGGCGATGTATTATGCCATTGAAAATAACAATACTGAAATGGCGACGCAAATATTATTGATTATTTTGATTGTTGCTATTTTCTTAATGAGTTTATATAAAACATTAATGATGCGTTTATCACATTAAACATCATAATAAGGAGAATATCGTATGAAAATGATTAAAGTTGAAGATGCGATTGGATCAATTCTAACACATGACGTCACACAAATCATCCCAGGTCAATTTAAAGGCCGTTTATTTAAAAAAGGGCATTTGATTCAAGAAGAGGATATTGAAAAATTACGTGCTATTGGGAAAGAACATATTTATGTTTGGGAAGTGAAAGAGGGCCAACTACATGAAAATGACGCGGCGATTCGGCTTTCTAATTTAGCTAAAGGCGATGGCATTAGGGCATCGGATGAAATCAAAGAAGGGAAAATCGACTTCTTTGCGGACTGCGACGGTGTTTTGAAAATTGATAAAGAAAAGTTAATGACCCTAAATTCCATTGGTGAAATGATGATGGCGACGATTCATACGAATACTCCATTAAAAAAAGGAGAGAAGATTGGTGGAACACGTGTCATTCCATTGGTCATCGATGAAGAAAAAATTAAAGAAGCAGAAACCTTAATTACAGATAAGATTATGTGGATGGAACCGTTTAAAGCAAAAAAATGTTTGTTGATTACAACAGGAAATGAAGTTTATAAAGGAACGATTAAAGATGCGTTTTTACCAGTTATCAAAAAGAAACTTGAATACTATGGAAGTACAGTGAGTCGTCAGGTCATTTTGCCCGATCAAAAAGAGTTAATTATTGAAGCCATCAAACAAGGACTTCAAGAGAACGTTGATTTAATTATTTGTACGGGGGGGATGTCAGTCGATCCTGATGATGTGACGCCGTCTGCTATTAAAGAAAGTGGAGGTCGACTTGTGACTTATGGATCACCTGTTTTACCAGGGGCGATGTTCTTACTCGCTTATCATGGAAAAACACCGGTACTTGGGGTGCCAAGTTGTGCGATGTATTCTAAGCGTACGGTTCTTGATTTGGTTTTACCTCGTATTTTAATTGATGAAGAATTAACAGCTGAGGATATTGCAGCCTATGGACATGGTGGATTATGTTTAGATTGTGGTGTTTGTACGTTCCCGCATTGTTCATTTGGAAAATAATAAATTAGGAGACATTAACATGGAAAATAAATTAACGCATTTTGATCAAAATGGACGAGCTCAGATGGTGGATGTTTCAAATAAAGTTGAAACGGCACGTGTAGCCATTGCGGTTTCAAGTATTCGCATGAGTGAAGAAACGCTTCATTTAATTGAAGCAGGGAAAATCGGAAAAGGTGATGTATTAGGTGTGGCACGTATTGCTGGAATCATGGCATGTAAGCAAACGTCTAACTTAATTCCCATGTGTCATCCGTTGATGATTTCAAGCTGTAATGTTGATTTTGAAGTCGATCGTGAAAACAGTAAGATTCATATAAAAGCAACGGTTAAAATCGTGGATAAAACAGGAGTTGAAATGGAAGCTTTAACCGCTGCTATGACTGCTGCTTTAACGATTTATGATATGTGTAAAGCCGTTGATAAACGAATGGTGATTGAAGAAACGCATTTGTTAAAGAAAACAGGAGGAAAAAGTGGCGAATTTAATTTTTAAATACCACTTTAGCAGACGACATGAAAGATAGATTTAACAGAGAAATAGATTATTTAAGGCTATCCGTTACCGACCAATGTAATTTACGATGTGTTTATTGCATGGAAGATACCACTCAAGAATTTTTACCGAAATGTAGTAAGTTAAGCGATGATGAAATGATTCGCATTGTGACTGCCTGTGCCCGTCTTGGCATAAAAAAAGTTCGATTAACAGGTGGAGAACCTCTAGTCCGTCCTGGCATTGTTGAATTAATAAAGCGAATTCACGATATCGATGGGATTGAAGAAATTTATCTCACAACGAATGGAACCGTATTATCTGATCAAGTGAAGACATTAGCTCATCACGGTCTTAAAGGGGTAAACATTAGTTTAGATTCATTAAAAGCTGATCGATTTCACCAAATCACACGTCGTGGGATTTTAGCCAATGTTTTAAAGTTTAT
>NZ_JAGAVR010000022.1:0-17394 GCF_017941855.1 Turicibacter sp.
GGTGTTGGATCCGGTGTCGGTGTTGGATCCGGTGTCGGTGTTGGATCCGGTGTCGGTGTTGGATCTGGTGTAGGTTCAACACCTAATGAAACAACAACAGTAATATGACCTGAACTTACGCTTTGACCTACTCCAGGTGAATAAGAAATAATCGCTCCTTTTGTAACCGTTGCGCTATACTGCTCTTGTTTTGAAACTGTAATTGAAAGTCCTAATTCGGCGTTTTTCTGACTAATATACGAAACGAACTCTTCGTATGTTTTGCCAACATAATTATCTAGTGTCACTGATGCGACTCCTTTAGATTTATATACATTAATTGAAGAATTCGCATTAATCACTGTTCCAGCAGAAACATCAGATACCCAAAATCCCGCTGATACAGAAGAGAACTTATCATCTGTAAAGTTAACTTTAACGGATACTTTATTTGCCCAATTATTAATTTGGTCTTTTGACCAACCTAAAGCATTGAAATCTGGTACCGTAATATAATCCATCACGGTTACTGTTAAACTACTAATACTATCTTTTTTCGTATAAGCTTTAACACTTTGAGACGTCACATACCCCGCTTTGGATGGATCATATCCTGAATCTGACCACGAAATTTTATTAATCGTAATCGGAACGCCTGCTGAAGATGCCCAGTTTTGAGCCATTTGTGCTGTATACTTCCCGCCTACCATATCAGGCATCATACTGCGACACTCTTCAGCATTTTGATTAGCTGAATCTGTACAATCTAATCCTTTTTTAATCACACTTACTGAAATAGATGATACTTTAGACGCAATCGTATTTGCTTTAACACTTTGATAAATAACTTGATTATTGGCAGCAGATGAGATATAACCACTATCTCCCTCTTCAACATAATTCACATCGATACTGATCCCATTTTGTTTTGCCCAAGACGTTACTTCGCTTAATACCCATCCTTCAGAAACAAAATCTGGAACTAATTCTGGCATTTCTGGAATATCAGGTGATGCTTCATTATACCATGACTGTACCCATGTCACACCATAATGTGGTGAAAATGGTGTATAGCTAAATGTATACTTTATTTCAGGTTGAATTTCTTCTAAGTTAATTAACATATTTTTTTTAGCATCTGCAACTGCTCCATCAAATGGAAAGGCATAATTTAAAATATCTCCACGAAATTCGTTATAAACATTACCGAAAGTGGCACTAATAACCATATTTTTAAAATGAATGTAATTCATTGGATTGTTACTTCCATAACTTGTTACTGTATCTAATGCATATTGGAATGACGATGTAATTTGATTCATTGAGATATTTGTTTCAATATTATTTCCAAGCACTTCAATGACTTTTAATACTTCATTAATAGAATTCATTTCAGTTAACATCTGGCTGATAGCTGCTCGAATAACCTCTTGTTGGCTTTCCGCACGTCCAAGATCGCCATTAGCTAATGTTTTTCGATGTCTTGCTAAAGCAAGTGCCTGCTCTCCATCTAAAATTTGATATCCTTGTTCAACATATACGATATCATCTCCCCAATTACGATCACTATTTTGCTCAATAATCGTTTGTGGAACATACATATAAATTCCACCAATGGCATCGATTAACTCAACAAATCCTTTAAAGTTAATTTTCACGTAATATGGAATATCAATATCAAACCAATTTTCTACTGTTTCAATCACACAGGTTGTTCCACCATTATTGGCATGGTTAATTTTGTCCTTCATGTTGTTATAACATGGAATTTCAACATAAGAGTCACGAGGAATTGAAGTCATCGTCACAGATAATTTTTGTGGATTAACCGTCGCTAAAATTAAGGAATCTGCACGTGAATTTGCATTCAATCCTTCTGTTTCAGAGTCAACTCCCATTAATAAAATAGAGAATGGCTGATCAACTAAAGAATCATAATTTTTATTTGATTCTACTGTAACCTCTTGCTTAATAACTGTTTCGATGTTGGCTAAAACAGTCGTCTCTGTCGAAATATTTTCATAACCTAATTGATCGGAAAAAATCGTGGTATAATTATCCCCAATAATAATGGCATCAACGTCTCCTTGATATAAATCGTGAATTAAATCAAATGGCATATCATATGTTTTCACTTTTTCTTCAGATAACTCATTTTTATCTAAAAATGTATTAATACTTTCTACAACTTCTTCTTTAGTAATATTTAAGGTCCCAATTGTTTTTCCTTTTAAATCATCAAATGATTTAATGTTTGAATCCGTCATTGAAACTAAACTATAGTTAATCACGGTTTCTTGTGTTGTCATATTATTTAATGATTTATACACTTTCATATTCACATATCCAAAGTATGAAGAACAAATAATTGATACAATTGCAATCACACTTGTCACTAAAATTCCAATCCCTTTATTTTTGTTTAGACAATACATCCCAAACATCAATAAAGATAAAAAGGCAAAAATTAAAATTAACGACACATTGATTCGAAGAGAACTATTGAATCCAGAATATTTATTGATATAAACAATATTTAAGACAATTGGAATAATTGGAATAATTAAAAGTGATAATAATAAATACTTAACAATCGGCTTTTTTAATATATTTTGCAAGTTACTCATTTCTCCTCACCTCCACTACTGAATTTCAATTAAAACTAATTGATTTTCTTTTTCAACAACAATAAATCCTGTTTCTGTTGGAAATTTTGATAAATCTAACTCATCACTATCTGTATATGTCCATTCTGCATAAACATATGTCCCATCCATCTCTGTTCCGTCTGGCATTGTGTAGACATAGTTAGGATCAACCCCCGTTACCTTAACATTTTCTACTGTTAGCAATTGATCGGCACCGAACTCTTCAATATAGTAATCTAGATATAAATAGAAGACATCTACTGCTTTATTTCTAAAATCTGAACGATATAACGGATACACAAATTGTAATCCACCTACATCGTTACGTCCTCCTTTATTAGACCAAGTAAAGAAATCGGCAATGAAATTTTTAACAACAGACTCTGCATAAGCTGATTCAGTTTCTGGAGTCCATGACTCTTCAAAGGCTGTTTGATTCTCAATTAATTCATCATAAATTTCTTTTTGATATTCTGTAGCTGTTTCACGTAACGTATAATCAACAACGTCTTGGGTCACATCAATAATTCCTATATTCGTATTCACATCATTTCCTACTGTACTTTTATCTCCTTTTAACTGAGTGATTAAAATAACTGCAAGAACAATTGTAGTGATTGTAAAGATTCCCCCGAAAACTAAAAAGGGCTCTTTTAACAGCTTATTTAGCTTCATTTTCTTCACCTTCTCTTTCCTTGATTACCGAAGCATATTGACATGTTTTTTGATGCATATCACCTTCATAAATTAATTCATCCGTATACACACCACTTGCCCCATAGTATAACAATTCTTCTAGTGTGACATCATCATTAATGGTATGGAAGAACATTGGTTTTTTTAGATACTGCAATTGATTTAAAAGATCAAATCTTGGATCTCCCCATAATGAAGCAAAAAATTGTGGCATCGTTACAAATACAATTTCTTCATTTTCATTAATAAACTCAATGACTTCATAATTCGAGCGATGAGTTTCCTGATACATGGTATAGATATAACGATCGAATTCATAAATTTCTTCTACCATATCGAACATTTCAAGCGTATAAAGTTGTGGAATAATTCGAGATAACAATGTCTCATCAACTGCCGTTACCTGTTCAACAATAGCAGTAAATGATTGTTTTACACTGTCTTCATCTGCCCATTTTGTATCTGTAACAAATACCACATCATCATACTCTTGTAATAATTTAATGATATCTTCAAAAGTCATGGGGCTATATTGACCATTGATTTTCATACTTAAAAATTGTTCTAATGTTGGAACATATTCATCACGTTCATTTTTTTCAATCGATGATAAATCAATTAAGTCGAGTTGTTCAAATCGCTCATAATCGCTTTCTGACCACTCATGACGGGCAACTAATTCTCCATCACTCGTAAAGAGTAGGTCTACTTCGAAAACTCTAAATCCTTTATCATAATTATCTTTAAATGCTTCAATAGAATTTGTATAAGGATACCCATCAATTCCGCCCATTGCATGAGCAATATATACTAATTCTTCTTTAGACATAGGGGTTGTTAAATGCTCAATATCCATTTCATACTTACAAAGCATATCTGAATAATCGGTAATAACGGCTTCATATTCATCTAACATTGTATTTTGTGTATGACTTTTTTCTTCAAGTTGCTTAATGGTTTGATCCATCATATAAATTAAAATGGCTAATCCACACGCTGTAATCCCCAATAAAACGCCCAATATGATTAGCTTATTTTTTTTGATATACTCTTTCATACTAACCCCCTTCTAAATACATACTATTTAATTGTACATTATTTAACTAAGAATGCAAATATTGAAAATCGTAATTAAGTAAAAAAATACATTTTTATACATTTTCCATTACATTCCACCATTTTTTGAAATTAAAGCAAATCCCTATTACATAAAAAAATCTCCTCATGATGAGGAGATTTTTAGTTCTATTTCTTTAATTGAATGTGTAATTCAGTTAACTGTGCCTCGCTTACGCGTCCTGGTGCTTCTGTCATTGGACATGTTGCCGATGCATTTTTGGGGAATGCAATCACATCACGTAAACTTTGTGATCCTGTTAAAATCATCGCGATTCGGTCAAGACCTAATGCTAAACCACCATGTGGAGGTGTTCCGTATTTGAAGGCATTCATTAAGAAACCAAATTGTTCTTCAGCTTCTTCTTTTGTAAATCCTAATGCTTCAAACATACGAGATTGAATATCAGGACGATAAATACGTAATGATCCTCCTCCTAATTCATATCCATTTAATACGATATCGTAAGCTTGAGCTTTCGCATTATGAGAATCTGTATCGAACGTATCTAATGTATCTAAACTTGGCATTGTGAATGGGTGGTGTGCTGCAAAGAATCGTCCAGCTTCTTCATCATATTCGAATAATGGCCAGTCAATCACCCATAAGAAGTTAAATTTTGATTCATCAATTAATCCTAATTCTTTAGCTAAATGTAAGCGTAATGCTCCTAAGCTATCTGCTACGACTGCTTTTGTATCAGCAACGAATAATAATAAATCCCCAATTTCAGCATTTGTAGCAGCTTTAATTGAAGCCACTTCGTCTTCATTAAAGAATTTCGCGATTGGACCATTGAATCCTTCCTCGACTACTTTCACCCAAGCTAATCCTTTAGCTTTATATTTTTTAACAAAGTCAGTTAATTTATCAATGTCTTTACGTGAGAAGCGTTCTGCTGCGCCTTTCACACATAATGCTTTTACTTCATTTCCTGCTTCAACCGTACTTGCAAAGACTGAGAATCCACAGTTAGCTACAACATGATTTAAAGGTATTAATTCCATTTCAAAACGTGTGTCTGGTTTATCTGATCCATAACGTCCCATTGCTTCTTCATAGCTTAAACGTGGGAATGGACGCGGAATATCTAACCCTTTAACATCTTTCATCATCTTAACTAACATTTCTTCAACTAAATTCATAATTTCTTCTTGTGTTAAGAATGAGGTTTCGATGTCAATTTGAGTAAATTCAGGTTGACGGTCAGCACGTAAGTCTTCATCACGGAAACAACGTGCTACTTGATAATAACGTTCAAATCCAGATACCATTAATAACTGTTTGAAAATCTGTGGTGATTGAGGTAAAGCATAGAATTCACCTTCATGAACACGACTTGGAACTAGATAATCACGTGCTCCTTCTGGTGTTGATTTATTTAAATATGGTGTTTCAACTTCAATAAAGTCTTGACTATCTAAATAACTACGAACTGATTTTAAAATGTTATGACGTAAGATAAAGTTCTTTTGCATCATTGGACGACGTAAATCTAAATAACGATATTTTAAACGTGTATCTTCTAAAGCATCTGTTTCATCTGCAATGATTAAAGGTGTCATTTCTGCCTCTGAGATAATGGTTAGTTGTTCTAAAACAACTTCAATATCCCCTGTTGGCATATTTGGATTTTTACTTTGACGTTCTGCAACGATCCCTTTAACGGCAATAACATATTCATTACGAACTTTATTAGCCACTTCTAGTACTTCAGGGCTAACTGTTTCTGGATTTGCCACTAATTGTGTCATTCCATAACGGTCACGTAAATCAATGAAAACTAATCCTCCTAAGTTACGAGATTTAGCAACCCAACCTTTTAATTCAACTACTTGACCGACATTCTCAAGTCTTAATTCTCCATTATTATGTGTACGATTCATAAAATTTTCACCTCTTCTTAATGTTGACATCCGCATCCATGACCATTTCCACCGCAACACTCATGATCATCTCCATGACCATGTCCTCCACAGCACTCATGTTCTTCTTCTTGATGATCGTGGCATCCACCACCACAACATCCTCCATGTTGATGGTTACGTTGTTGATCTTCGATAATATAGTCAATAACAAATCCTACTGGAATACTTTCTTGTGTACCTGTTTGATTATTTTTAATATTAATCATCCCATGTTGTAACTCTTCATCACCTAAAATCGCTGTGTAACGTGCATGATAGCGGTCGGCTTGTTTAAATTGACCTTTTAAGTTTTTACCTAAATAGTCTGTTTCACAAGCAAGTCCACGGCTACGTAAATCGAGTAATAAACGTGATCCAAATACTTTTGCATCTTCCCCAAGAGTAATTAAGAATAAATCAACCGCATCTTCACCTGCTACTTGAATATTCTCAGCTTCAAGTGCTAATAATAGCCGTTCAAGTCCCATACCAAATCCAATAGCAGGAACAGTTGGTCCTCCAAGTTCAGCTACTAACTTGTTGTAACGTCCACCACCACATAATGTATTTTGTGAACCAAATCCTTCAATCTCAGCTTGAATTTCAAAAATAGTATGCGTATAGTAATCAAATCCACGAACTAAGCTTGCATCATACTCATATTCAATTCCCATTGCTTTTAAATATTTTTGTACATTCATAAAGTAAGCTTTATCTTCTTCAGTTAAATGATCAATCATTTGTGGTGCTGATTGCATAATTTCTTTATTGCGATCAACTTTACAATCCAAAACACGTAATGGATTTTTTTCTAATCGAACTTGGCAATCTGCACATAATTCTTCTTTATGCCCTTCAAAATGAGCAAGTAAAGCAGCACGATAATTTTCACGACTTTCAGTATCTCCAAGAGAGTTTAACTTAACTTTAATATTACGAAGTCCAAGAACTTTATATAAAGTAACAGCTAACGAAATAACTTCGGCATCAATTGATGGATCCGCGCTTCCAAATACTTCTGTTCCAAATTGAATGTGCTGACGATAACGTCCTTTTTGTTGACGTTCATAACGGAACATTGGTCCAATATAAAACATTTTTTGTACCATTTGGTCCGCATACATTTTATTTTCAATATAGCTACGTACAACACCGGCTGTTCCTTCCGGACGTAATGTCATCATACGGTCACCACGGTCTTTAAAATCATATGTTTCCTTTGACACAACATCAGATGTTTCACCGGCTGAACGATGATACAATTGTGTACTTTCAAACATTGGGGTACGAATTTCTTTGTAATTAAAGATTGAACAGATTTCGCGAATTAAACTTTCAACATTTTGCCAACGAGCACTATCTTTTGGTAAAACATCATAAGTCCCTTTAGGTTTATTAAAATTCATTCTTTTAGCTCCTTTCATAGCCTTACATAATAAGCAATAATCGATGTCGGACACGGGTTATACTTAACTTTTTTAAAATTAAGTATAAAAAAAGTCCTTAGATTTAATCTAAGGACGTTATATACGCGGTACCACCTTAATTGTAGTTATCAAATAACTACCACTTGAAACGTTAACGCCGTCTACGGATATCCCTACTTAAAGTTCAGGACATCTTCTCACAAGTGTCTTTCCTTAACTTACCCGTCGGAGCTTCCAGCCGTGACTCCGTTCTCTAGTTCGTTATCGATTAAGGCTCTTTCTTGATCATCGAATTTATTTTTATTATTGACTATTTACTTCATTATAATACATTTTTTCTTAAGATTCAATAATTAAAGTCGTCGGACCATCATTGGTAAATTCTACATCCATCATCGCACCAAAAACACCTGTCTCGACGGTTAACTGGTACATATTTCGTAAGATATCATTAAACTGGTCATATAAAGGTTTTGCGACTTCAGGACGAGCTGCTTCAACAAAACTTGGGCGATTCCCTTTACGCGTGTCTCCATATAATGTGAATTGAGAAACAGATAAAATAGATCCTTGAATATCTTTCACTGATAAATTCATTTTTCCATCTTTATCTTCAAAAATACGCAAATTAGCTACTTTTTTTGCACAGTATTCTAAATCTTTTATCGTATCTTCGTGTGTTATTCCGACTAATAACAATAATCCTTTATCAATCGATCCAACAACTTCCCCTTCAACGATTACTTTTGCCAATTTTGCACGTTGTACGACTACTTTCATTTCTACACTCCTATTACTGTATAATACGTTCTACACTAAAGACATCTTTAACACGCTTAATTGTATTAACAATACTGATGAGCTGCTCCACATTACGTACAGATAATGATAAATTGATAATGGTTGTGTCATTAGCAGATACAGCATTCAATTCCGAAATATTCGTATTTAAAATTGTCAATTTTTGAATCACATCGCCAAGTACATTTTTACGATCAAGTGCTGTGATTCTAATTTTAGCACTAAATGAATTTGAATGCTCATCATCCCACTCAACTGGAACAATTCTTCCATTGGTTTTGATATTATGACATTCAGCATGGTGAATCGTAATCCCGCTACCTTTTGTAATATATCCAACAATCGGATCACCTGGCACCGGGTGGCAACATTTCCCAATCCTTAAATCAACATTATCTAATCCATCTACAATAATACCAAAACGATTTTTTGCTTTTTTACGATGCTCTTCTTTAATCTTTGCCGCCTCGTTAATTTGTTGAATGAGTTCACTATCATTGACTTCCTTACCATCTGCGAAATATCGTTCAAGCATTGTTTTAGTGACTAAGCGACCGCGACCAATTTGGTAATAAAGCTCTTCTAGTTTATCAATACTTTGCTTTTTATAAGCTGTTAATAATTTTTTAATATCTAAATCACTTAACGATAAATCTTTCGAAGCTAATTCTTTTAGGAAAGCCTCTTCGCCTTTATTGACATACTCTTCGCGTTTAATACGATTAAAGTACTGGCGAATTTTATGACGGGCTTGTGAAGTCTGAACAATATTTAACCAATCTTCACTCGGACCAAAGGAATTTCTTGATGATTTAATTTCAACAATATCGCCGGTTTTCATTTGATAATTTAAGGTAACAATCTTTCCATTCACAATCGCACCCGTTGTTTTATGTCCAAGATCTGTATGAATACGATATGCAAAATCAAGTGGGGTAGAACCCGGTGGAAAATCAAAGACGTCTCCATTTGGAGAAAAGACATACACATTCGCATTAAAGATATCATCTTTAACGAGCTTCATTAATTTCTCAGCATCATTCACTTCTTCTTGGTAAGCGATTAATGTTTCATACCATTTTAATTTATCTTGAATTTCTTTTTGTTCCTGTTTTGGAGTGATTTGTCTATTTTCTTTATACGCCCAATGAGCAGCAACTCCTTGCTCCGCGATATCATCCATTTCTTTTGTACGAATTTGAACCTCAAAGACATTACCATGTGGTCCAATAATCGTTGTATGTAAGGACTGATACATATTTGGTTTGGGCATCGCAATATAATCTTTAAAGCGATTTGGAATCGGTTTAAAGTGCGCATGGATAATTCCAAGCGCTGAATAACATTCAGGAACAGAATTAACAATTAAACGTAGCGCTAGCAAATCATAAATTTCTTCAAAATCTTTTTCACGCGTCATCATTTTTTTGTACACGCTATAAATATTTTTAATACGCCCTTTAATCTCAAAATTAATTTGATATTCACTTAATGCTGATTTAATCTCGTCTTCCATTTCTTTTATCTGTGCTTCTCGCTCGTGTTTCTTTTGTTTAATTAACTGAGCAATTCGATAAAAATCTTCGGGCTTTAAAAAGCGAAGCGAGGTATCCTCAAGTTCAGCTTTAACACGATACATCCCTAAACGATGTGCAATTGGAACATAAATTTCCATCGTCTCATGAGCAATCGCACATTGTTTTTCCGGCGCTAAAAACTTAAGCGTACGAATATTGTGTAAACGATCAGCTAATTTAACTAAAATAACACGAATATCTTTACTCATCGCAAGTAACATTTTACGATGATTTTCAGCCTGCTGTTTTTCTTTTGATTTATAAGATAATTTTGTTAACTTTGTCACACCATCTACAATATTGGCAATTTCATCATCAAAGAGTTCAGCTATTTCCTCTTTTGTAATATCTGTATCCTCGATAATGTCATGTAAAAGCCCTGAAGCAATGGTACGAGGTCCCGTTTGCCACTTCGCTAAAATATAAGCGACCTCAATGGGGTGGATAATATACGGTTCCCCTGATTTGCGCAATTGCGTCTTATGCTGCTGATACGCAAGTTCAAACGCTTTTTCAATGATGGCAATACTATCCGGATTTTTAATATATGTTTTAGCTTGCTCTAAAACATGGTCAATTGAAATGTCATACCCATTTAGTTGGTACATAATTATTACTCCTACCATTTAATATACTTAATTTATTATAAATCTAAAATCATCTTTTGTTTCAAAAAAAATGATATTTTCGAATTATTTTAGGTGAAAAAAAAGATGATGACCAAATCAACATCTATCACAAACCGTAAAACTTAACATAATCAATACTATTTTAGCATGATACATACTTTTTTTAGATTTTAACATAAAAAAAAGTAGAATTGCAACAATAATTGCTTCAACTCTACTTAATCTTTTATATTTTTAAAAATTAATATTGCATTAATGAGAAAACGTCATAATTTCCTAAGTGTTTGCGCCCATCTAAATCAACAAGCTCAATTAAGAAAGCACATCCAACTACAATACCACCAAGCTCTTCAATGATTTTAATCGTAGCTTCAACTGTTCCACCTGTTGCTAATAAATCATCAACGATTAAAACACGTTGCCCTGGCTTTACGGCATCTTTGTGCATGCATAATGTATTTGAACCATATTCTAAATCATAGTTAAATGAAACTGTTTCACGAGGTAATTTTCCTGGTTTACGAACAGGCGCAAATCCAATTTTTAATTCATTTGCAACTGGACATCCAAAAATAAATCCACGAGCTTCAGGTCCAACGATTAATTCTGCGTTTTGTGCCTTTGCAAATTCCACCATTTGAGATGTTGCAAAGTTATATGCTTCTCCGTCTGCCATTAACGGTGTAATATCTTTAAACTGAATACCTTCCTTTGGAAAATTAGGTACGTTTGCAACATAATCTTTAAGATTCATGAGTTATTTCCTCCCTAGCGTTAATAAAACTGTTCTTCAATTCACTCCACGTCGTCAATTCAAAAAATTCAAGCATCAAAAGCTTTGATTGTTGAGACTGATACGTTGGAGCTTCTGATAAATCACGCTTCATCTGATAATCGGTTGAAAAAACCGAACCATTTTTTATTATAACAAGTTCTATCTCAAAAAACACCTGCAAAATGAATAATAATTCATTTTTACTAATTCCAATGCGCATAAAGTAACTATACATTTGATCATTTAAATGAATTGGACTGTGTTGTTTGACTAGCTTATACACGGTAATAAATTTTTCTCTCGGTGCAAATGTCACGTGATTTGGTAAAGGAGCTAAAACGATATTTTGAATCGGATGCTCTTTTATAAGTGCCCACAACTGTTCTTTAGAGCTTGGAATTTTATCGATGATTAACGTACTTATTTCTGATGTTTCAGTTACCTCAGAATATAAAGTCGCATGAATAAGCTTTTCCCTATTTTGTTCGTAAACTTGCTTATTTCTTAAATCAAGCAACTGGAACTCATCACATTTAACATCCATGACATGAAATTGAACCGTTCGATTTCCATTCCATTCATTAATTTTAATCTCTCCAATAAAATCAAACAATGTATCAGGCGTTAAATAAATCATTAAATCCGCTTTATTAAACGCAATTGCATCTAGTTGATGAGCCTCATCATAAATCGTAAACTTTAAATGTTGTAACTTATTTCCGATCGCTTTAATATTTTTAACTTTAACCTGCTCAATTCCGATCACTGGAGGACGATTGCCCTCACCATAAGGCGCCAAAACAGCTAAATCCTCAACTAATTCAAGATCAATTTTTTCAAGTGATAAATTTAAGTCTACCCGTTGCATCGGTTGAATCTTAATCCCTCTTAAATCAGCATTTAACTTATCTTCTAACGGTTGAATATTTTCTGGAGCTAACGTAATCCCAGCCGCAAGCGCATGTCCCCCAAAACGTTCGATTAAGTCTTCATTTTGATTGAGTAAATCAAATAAATGATACCCCTCAACCGCTCTTGCCGATCCTTTAACAAATCCATCATGATCATCAGTTAAGACAAAGACAGCTTTTTGCCACAATTTCGATAATCGACCTGCAACAATTCCTAAAATCCCCTCATGCCAGTTCGGTTGATATAATAAAACCACTTTTTTATCTTCTAGTTGTTTTGGAGTCATGAGTGTACTTGCCTGATCTAATACTTTTTGCGTTACTTTTTGACGTTCTAAGTTAAAAGATTCAATTTGTGTTGCAATCAAAGCGGCTTCCATCTCATCATCACTAATTAAAAGTTCAACTGCTAACGCTGCTTCATCCATTCGTCCTGGCGCATTTAACCTTGGACAAATTTCAAATCCGACATTAACTTCATCCACTTCCGATTTATCTATCTTTGCTTCATTCATCAGCGCATTTAATCCGCATAACTCAGTCCGTCTAATCGCCTCAAGTCCACGTTTAACGATATAACGATTTTCGTCACTTAAAGGAACAACATCTCCAATTGTTCCAAGAGCTGCAATAGCAAAATACTCTTCTGATAACCCATCTCCAATTAAAGCTTGAGCAAATTTCAAGGCAACTCCAGCTCCTGATAATTGATGAAATGGATAAGATGAATCTAATTCCGGATGAATAATTGAAAAAGCATTTGGGTGGCATTCCTTTGGTTGATGATGGTCGGTAATAATTAAATCAACCCCGTAAGGAGGTAAAATATCAGCTTCTAATAGACCTGATATTCCATTATCCACCGTTATAATTAACTTATATCCATCTGAAATAGCCTGCATAAAAGCATCTTCATTCGGCCCATATCCCTCATAAAAACGATTTGGGATATAATAATCTACGATGGCTCCTAGCCCTCTTAATGCTCTCATTAAAATAGAAGTTCCTGTTACACCATCAGCATCATAATCCCCATAAATTAAAATTGGCTCTTGATTTTCAATTGCTTTGTTTATACGATCAACACTCTTTTTCATATCCGAAAATAAAAAGGGATCATATAAAGGACCCTCACCGCTTAAAAAGGTGTCAATACTCTTCTCACTCGCTAAGTGACGATTTAAAATGAGTTGTTTAACTTCATCACGAAGATTTGAATTAAAGCCAAGTTCTAACTCCCCGATTGATTCACTCCACTGCCATAAAAAATTAGATTTAAGCAAAATATCTCCTCACCTTCATATTTTATAAAATTCTATCATAGACTTAATCGAAATATTAATTAAGTATAGGTGGATAACTATGAAAAAACAAAGCGTTGCACAAGGAACTTTAATACTCGTTGTAGCCGGTTTAATTACTAAAATATTAGGAATGATAAATCGGATTATTGTGACAAGGTTGTTAGGAGAAGACGGAATTGGTATTTACATGCTAATTTCACCGACATTGATGTTATTAACGACATTCGCAAGTATCGGGCTTCCCGTTGCCATCCCAACCTTAATTTCACGAGCAAACAAGCGACAGAAAAAAATATTATCTGTCTCTCTTATTATTGCGATGGCCTCTAGCCTTTTAATTTCTATCATCCTCTTTTTCACAGCAAAACCATTAGCTGTTTATTTATTAAAGGATGCTAGAACCTATCTTCCCCTCATTTCAATCGGACCCCTTTTATTTTGTGTGTCATTATCGTCCATTTTGAAAGCCTATTTTCAAGGGGAACAAAACATGTATCCCTCAGCGATTTCAACACTTGTTGAACAAATTGTCAGAATTATCATTTGTATCTTCTTTATTAATTGGTTATTGCCTTATGGTGTAATCTATGGCGTTGTCGGGACAATTTGGGCTTCGATTGCAGGAGAATTAGCTTCCATTTTTATTTTAATTGTGATGTTCTTAAACAATATGAGAATTAACCATCGTGGTGCTAATCTCTTACCAACTCGATTAACTTCTCAAAACTTCAAAGATGTTATCGCCATCTCCTTACCCGCAACTGGAAGTCGTTTAATCGGTTCTTTCTCACACTTTCTAGAACCCATCATTGTCGTACAATGTCTCTACCAAATCGGTTATACTAGTGAATCAAGTGCCAAATTATACGGTGCCGTTTCAGGATTCGCCCTTCCTATGCTATTGATGCCATCCTTTATTACGATGGCTGTCACACAATCGATTGTACCTCCGATTAGCCAAGCTTTTGCAAGTAAAAACTTCGAACGAATCCACTCGCATCTCAATGCAGCTTTTCAACTCTCTTTTCTTCCGAGTGGACTTTATACGGTCTTACTGATGATTTTCCCATTTGAATTAATGAAACTTCTATATGGCACAAGTACTGGATCAGACTATCTACTCATCATGGCACCCTTTTTCCTTTTATACTATTTCCAAGGGCCGATGACAGCCAGTTTACAAGCCATTGATGAAGCAAGTCGTGCCATGACGACCACCCTTATTTCCTCTATCATCAAAATTATCATGATGGTTGTCTTACTTTTAATCCCGTCTTTAAATATTTACGGATTAATTATCTCTGTTTTATTCAATATCGTCTTTATCACAGGATGGCATTATATTATTATTCATAAAAAAATCGGATATAGTATGGATCTTCGTGCTGTAATTAACGGAACGTTAATTATTGGGATTACCTTTTTACTGGGCCGATACCTATCCGCTACTATGAGCTTCTTCACAAACCCATTTCTCAATATGATATTCATTATGATGATTGTATCGATTGCTTACCTATTTCTTATTGTTATTTGTGGACTTTTTCCAACACAAAAAATGACAACATCCATCAAAACGAAATAACGTTCTTATTATAACATATGTTTCCATGAGATAAAGAAGGATTGCGACTAAAAAACGTTACTGCTCGGTAACGTTTTTTGCATTTAAATCGAGATTTCGTCGTGTTAAACATTGAAGATGCTCACCATCATAAGCTGCATAATACACCTCTTTAACCGAAAAAATCCCCTGATTTTCAAGTTCTTGTTTCACCCAATCTTCATTTTTTTGAATTAAAAATAAATTTTCTTTTTCAATTCCACCTGACGTAATAATTGGTAATGGGTTATATTCAGTTTCTTGTTTTTTAAAGGCAGATAACTCACCATTTGCTTCTAGTATCGCATACTCCACTTCAAATACAGACGAAATATTATTTGTTCTCAATTGAAGCATTAAATCATCAAATGTATAACGTTGTCTACGCATCTCATCTAAATCAACCATGCCATGATGAATTAAAATAGAGGGCTTGCCGTCTACAATCTCTCTCACCTTTTTAAATCTTAATGTAATAAAAGCGGAACAAAACTGTAAAGCCCCTAGAAGACCAATTGCTAACAAGACTTCATGAATGGGACGATTCAAGTTATCAATGGCCATCGCTGCAATCTCAGCCATTAAAACCGATACAACTAAATCAAGTAGCGTCAACTGACCAATTTCCCTTTTTCCCATTAATTTAAATACAATTAACAACACAATATAAAATAAAGTTGTTCGATACACCACAATATAACAATTCGGATCCATAACGTCCTCCTCTTTTTACTTAATCTATTACTAACTTTATTAATGATTCTCATAATCCTGTCGCATCGTTCATAAATTGATTATTGAGATAACATGATTGTATTAGGAGTTGAGAATATGACACAAAAATTAGGACGAGCATTATTATACGGTTTAAGCTTCATTGTTATTAGTATCCTCATACTTGGGTTACTTATAACTACTTTTGCGTATTTTGAATGGCTTTCAGTTGGAGCATTAGAAAAATTAATTTATGCTTCATACGTTGCAATCTTTTTCATCGGATCTGCAGTTGTTGCCAAACAAGTCGCTGAAAAAGGTTGGTTAATTGGGTTAATGATTGCGGCTACGATGATTATCCTGAGCCTGCTTTACTATCTCATTGGAGTAGAATCACCTCTTTCATTTAAATTTGCTATTCGTTGTGTGATTACCTTAGTCATCTGTGTCACTGGAGGAATGATTGGTGTTAATCTTCCGGGAACTAAAAAAAATTAATAAAAAAAGCATAGAACTAAAATTAGTTCTATGCTTTTTTTATTTTCAATTACTACTCAGCTTTACGTGCAATGGCACTACGTTCAAAAGTCCATTTTGCACCTTCATCATTAATTAAAGTAACAGTCGTCTCTTCTAATGCATGAATACGTCCGTGAACACCACCAATAGTCACCACACGGTCACCTTTGTTTAAACTACTTTGCATCGATGCAACAGCTTTACGGCGTTTACTTTCTGGACGAATCATAAAGAAATAAATAATTACCCCTAATAAGGCAAATTGAATAATAAGTACAATCATATCAGCGCTCATTGAACATCTCTCCTTCACCATTCTTAATTTTAAAATTTATGAAAAATAAGATCGTAGTTGATTTCCTACACTTCTATTATAAAAAACTTTCACTTAAAAAAATAGAGAATATTCACATACTTTCAGTATTAAGTCTTTCTATTTTTCACACTAAATTAAATAAATATGTTTAAACTCCAAAATTCATGATAAAAATCGACTTCATCAGTGGGGCCCCGCTTTTTTTATTGTCTAGCAACACTCGCACAATGCTTGTAAAGTTCGAGAAGCTGTTGCAACTCTTCAGTTGCTTCCACCTCCTCTTCACTTTTTACGCATTGTAGTAGTCCGTCTAACGAAATAAGATTTTTCCTTCAAGAAGGAACAGCCCCACCTACGGAGTAAACCTGACTTCGTCAGGGTGGGGACCCCGCTTTTCTTATTAGAATCCGCGTGATCCTGGTTTGTTTAGTCCGTATTGTTCGAAGAATTCTTCTTTGAAGTCTAGTAAAC